>JAILCP010000054.1 GCA_024680055.1 Lachnospiraceae bacterium
AAAAGACCGCAAAGAGTAAGGGTATCCACATCTTCCTTGCTAAAATGCATCCAGCGGCCCATGAGACGGCATAAAATAGCCACGTTCAGGCTGTGGGTGTAAGTGGATACGTCAGTTTTTCGTAAACAATGAAGCATTTCAAAAATGTTAACCCGGTCATCTAAAGCATCAAACAAAGCAGTGGTCTGCTCAAGAAGTTCATGTCCCCGTGATTCATCACTTTTTAAAATAACATCGTTAAATTGTGTGCTTAAAAACTGAACGTTTTCAGAGAATGTTTGCTTAAAATGCTTGTATTCAATCGTACTTCTGATTCTGTCACCGTAAGAGAGTATTTCAGGTTGGGTCATATTTAAAGCGTTCTCAATGGAATCAAATTCAGAAAGAATCTGAACTTCATCAATACGATAGAACTTTAAATGATTGATCAACTGTGGTGTTAACGCAGTTTTGGAACCAACAACAACCTGACCAGACTTGGTACGAATTGCATTTGCGGTTACCATACCGGCAACTAATTCCTGTGTTTTAACATTTTTCATTATTAGAAATTAACCTCTCTATATAACCTTACTTCTTTAGTATATGTTAGCATTAGTGTAAAGTCAATAAAAAACCACTATATCTAGTGATGGATTTCACCTCTAATGAATTTTTTTGAAAAAACTGTGGTGAAAATATTAAATTAAAATTAAAAGAAATGAATTTGTACTGTCATAAACAGGGCTGACATGCAGGAGTTGCTTCAAAAAACGGAATTTTCAATTGATTAAAACCAAAGTAAACATTGTTGATAATGTTTATAACTTCGTTGATAAAAATAAAAAAAACCATGGGACTTGAAATGATATGTTATACTATAAAAAGATTGTAGAAAAAGGAGCACATCATGGATAAATACAACTCATTGGGACTTACCGGTTTCGACCTGAAAATCATCGCCATGGTCTCCATGCTTATTGACCATGTGGGCTATGTATTTTTCCCGGATATCATTGTTTTTCGTATTGTGGGAAGACTTGCATTTCCCATATTTTGCTTTTGCCTTGCAGAAGGAGCCTATTATACCTCCAACATTAGAAAATACGAATTTCGTTTGCTGGTATTTGCCCTGTTGTCCGAAATCCCTTTTGATTACGGTTTGTACCATGAACTATGGCAACCGGGACATCAGAATGTGTTTTTTACCCTTTTGTGCGGATTGCTGGTAATTGATATTTCCAGAAGTTTTGGCAGAAAGCTCGGAGCAGTTGCCTTTGTCATCCTTGGATTTCTTTCTGTGGCCTGCAAATTTGATTATCAAATAATGGGCGTATCTTTTGTGGTGATTTTTTATTTTATGAAAGACGCTGAGCAAAAATACCGTGGTCCCCTGTTTGTGGGGCTTTTGAATTTTGCAGCCAACGCCACAAGGATTCAGGCCTTTGCCAGTGTGGCTTGTATTTTGATTTTGTTCTATAATGGAGAAAAAGGAAGAGGGGTAAAATGGCTTTTCTATCTGTTTTATCCTTTGCATTTGGCTGTGATTGGAATAGTATATGCCAATCTTTTGTCGTGATTATAATTTTTAAGGTTGGAGATTAATTATATGAGTAATATCTGGAATCATTTTCGAACCATTACCCATCATAAGATGCTGGTGATGAAACACTGTTTTCGACTTGGAATGTACAAGCAGGGACTTCTGCACGATAATTCCAAGTATTCTCCTGCGGAGTTTATTCCCGGATGTATCTATTATGCACCGGGAATCAGTCCTCACAATATATCAAGAAAGAAAATCGGTTATTCTGCTGCCTGGCTTCATCATAAGGGCCGTAACAAGCATCATTTTGAATACTGGATTGATTACAGTACCAAAGATGGAGACACCAAGCTGGCAGGCATGAAGATGCCAATGAAATATGTGGTGGAAATGTTTGTGGATCGAATGTGCGCATGCAAGAATTATCTTGGAAAAGAATACCAAGATGACAGCGCATTAAATTATTATTTAAAAAGTAAAAAACATTATGTTATGCACAAGGATACCACAGCTCTTTTGGAAGAGCTGCTGTATATGAATGCACAGCAGGGGGAAGAAAAGACCTTTGCGTACATTAAGACCCGGGTGCTCACAGGAAAACGTAAATATTAATTCAAAGTTAAAAGCTGCTTCATATCTTGCGGTAACGGTGCTGTAAGATGAAGCGGTTTTTTTGTAATTGGATGTAAAAAGGAAAGTTCGCCTGCATGCAGGGGCTGTCGATCAATGTGGGTAAAATCCGGATGATAAATAAAATCCCCCGGAAGTGGATGGCCGATATGGCTCATATGCACACGAATCTGGTGAGTTCTGCCGCTTTCCAAAACAAGTTGAATCAGGCTGTATTTTTCTCCTTTTTCTATGAGTTTATAATGGGTAATGGCAGGTTTTCCCTGCTCAAAGTCCACTTTACGGGTAATCAAGGAATCCTCCATGCGGCCAATGGGAGCGTTGATGGTTCCACATTCCGGAGGCGCGCCGCAGACAATGGCATAGTAGGTTCTTTTAATGGCCCTTTCTTTCATGTCTCTTGCAAGAATTGCTGCACTTAAAGGGTTTTTTGCAATGATGGTAAGACCGGTGGTATTTTTATCCAGACGGTTGATGCAACGAAACACAAAGGGTGAGGTTTTAGTTTGATAGTAGTACATCAAACCGTTGGCCAGGGTGTTGTCATAGTTGTTTATGGAAGGGTGAATGGGCATGTTGGCCGGTTTATTCAGCACCAGAAGATCTTCATCCTCGTAAATCACATCCGGTTCAAAGGGAATGGGAGGATAGGTGTTGGATTTTTCTTCTTCTTTTATGAAAAGTTTTACCGTGTCGTTGGTGTGTAATTTCATAGATACATAGGCCCACACATCATTTACGGTAATGCCTTGTGGCGTTTTTTTAAGTCCAACTATAATTTGATGGGACAATCCCTTTTTCTTTAAAAATGAAAGCAGTTCCAGGTTATTTTCTTCTTCTGAAACCCTATAACTGATAATTCGATTCATAGGTACCTCCTATAGCCTGTTGGTATTTTAACACGAAAGAGCCGGGGCGTTAAGAATAATTTTAGGTTCTGTTCGATTGTAATTTTGTTTCATTATGGTAGGATAACCATACAATTCTTGTTAAGACATATCGTCTTAGATTTCCCCACAAAAGAATGAATCGTTGAATAATGGAGGACTTAGGTGTTAGGAAGAACGAATTCCGTAATGCTATACGGAACCAATGGATTGATGGTTCAGGTAGAGTGTGATGTGAGCAATGGGCTTCCCTGCTTTCAGATGGTTGGATATCTGGGAGCAGAAGTAAAGGAAGCGAAAGAGAGAGTCATTGCAGCATTGAAAAATTGTGATTTGAAACTACCGGCCAAGAAAGTGACTTTGAATTTAATGCCTGCGGGCATTCATAAAAACGGAACTGGATTTGATTTGGCCATTGCTGTGGCTCTGGTGGTGGCGTATGGATTTTATGGGTGCAAAGAATTGGAGCAGGTGGTTTTACTTGGAGAGGTGGGTCTGGATGGAGGTGTGCGGAAAATCAACGGCATACTTCCCATGGTTATTGCTGCAAGAAAGAAGGGTTACCGCCATTTTATTGTGGCTTTGGAAAATGCAAAAGAGGCTTCTTTAATTGAAGGAATTCATGTGCTTGGCATTCAAAGTTTAAAACAGCTGTTTGAAATTTTGGAAAAGGGAGGGCTGCTTTCTTTTATAGAAAAGGAAGGAAAGGTGTCTTCTGTGGAGGAGTCTTTTATTAACAGAGATCTTCCGGATTTTTCCATGATCAAAGGACAGGCCTTTGCAAAACGGGCGTTGGAAGTGGCTGCTGGCGGTATGCACAATATTTTACTGGTGGGACCGCCGGGAAACGGAAAAACTATGATGGCCAAAGCAATGGCAGGAATTTTACCAAAACTTTCCTATGAGGAGACCCTGGAGGTGACATCGGTTTACAGTATCTACGGAAACATCAATGACCGGGTAGGCCTTTTTGATGAGGCCCCTTTTCGAAATCCTCATTATAAAATTACGGCAAAAGGATTGCTTGGAGGGGGTACACCGGTGAGACCGGGAGAAATCGGTCTTGCCAATCGAGGGATTTTATATCTGGATGAATTGCCGGAATTTTCCGGGGATGTGCTTGAAGGGCTGCGTATGCCTTTAGAAGAAAAGAAGGTAACCATCGCAAGAGCCGGAGGTACCTATACTTACCCTGCAAATATATGTCTGGTTGCCAGTATGAACCCTTGTCCCTGCGGATATTTTCCAAATCCGGCAAAGTGCAAATGTACAGATTATTCCATTCAAAGATATTTGCAAAAAATCAGCGGTCCCTTACTTGATCGCATTGACATGTGTATTCACGTCAGCGAAGTATCCTATGAGCATCTTGTTAAGGACGATCACTTAGAGACCTCAAAGGATATAAGGGAGAGGGTAATTAAGGTACGCGCCTTGCAACGACAACGATTTGAAAACGAAGGAATCTCTTTAAATTCTGAAATGAGAATGGAAGAAATCAACCGGTTTTGTCAATTGTCAAAGGAGATGACGGAATTTATGGACGATATTTATCATAAAATGAATTTAACCGCCAGGTCTTACCATAAGGTGTTGAAAGTGGCAAGAACCATAGCGGATATGGAAGGCCATAAGGAGATTTGTCAATCAGATTTAAGTGAGGCCATTATGTATCGGGAGGACATTAAGAGTTGGAGATGAATGAATGGCTGTATTTATCCATTGTGCCGGGAATTGGCTTAAAAAAGCAAAAGGCCATTTTGGATTATTGCGGCAATGAAAAGAGGATTCTTACTTTAGAGGAAAAAGAGCTGGATGCCATTCCTCTTTTGAATCAAAAAGACAAAGAGATGCTCCTTTTATATAGAAGAAATTCAAAATTTTATAACAATGCAATAGAAAAAATGAAACAGTACGGTGTTTCTTTTATTGGAAAAGGAGAAAAAGGCTTTCCGCAAAAGCTGTTGCTGTGCCCGGATCCACCGGTGGGACTGTTTTACCGTGGAAGACTTCCGAGGCAGGAACAAAAGACCATTGCTATTGTGGGAGCAAGGGCCTGCTCCAGATACGGAGAGCATTATGCGAAAAAAATCAGTGAGGCCCTGGTGGATAGCGGAGCACAGGTGATCAGTGGTCTTGCCAGAGGCATTGACGGTTATGCCACAGAAGCGGCGGTGGAGAGAAAGGGCAGAGCCTTTGCGGTACTTGCAGGAGGGGTGGAAATGATTTATCCACCGGAACATTATAATCTGTATCATAAAACCATAGCCTATGGAGGGGCCATCAGTGAATATCCTGTGGGAATAAAACCGGCCAAAGGAATGTTCCCAAGGAGGAATCGAATTATCAGTGGTCTGGCGGACGCGGTCATTATAATAGAAGCAAGGGAAAAATCCGGTTCCTTTATTACTGCAGATTATGCCCTGGAACAGGGGCGGGATATCTATGTTTTACCGGGCCGTGTGGATGATCCTTTAAGTGCCGGTTGTAACCGTTATATCAGGGAAGGCGCCGGGATTATTACCTCTATAAAAGAGCTGCTTTTAGACCTTGGTTTGAAGGGAATTGAAACCGGAGCCCCAGATAAAAAAGAAAAAATCATACTTGAAAAACAAGAATCTTTGGTGTATGCTTTTCTAAGTCTTGTTCCGAAGGGCCTTGATGAAATCATAGCAGAAAGCGGAATGGACGTGAAATCTGTAATAGATACTTTGTTTAAGCTGGTGGAAATGGGCTTGGCAGAGGAATGCTATAAAAATCAATTTGTTAGGAGAAGGTAGAAGTGGCTAAGAATCTTGTTATCGTGGAATCACCTGCAAAAGTGAAAACTATTAAGAAATTTTTGGGAAGCAGTTATGAAGTAACCGCTTCAAACGGACATGTAAGAGATTTACCAAAAAGTTCTTTGGGAATAAATGTAGAGAATGACTATGAACCGAAATACATCACCATTCGAGGAAAGGGAGATGTGTTGGCGAAACTTCGTAAAGAGGCCAAGAAGGCGGATACCATATATCTTGCAACTGACCCCGATCGTGAGGGAGAAGCCATTTCATGGCATTTGTATTATGCTTTGAAGTTGGAAGACAAAAAGGTATACCGAATCAGCTTTAACGAAATCACCAAGCAGGCGGTAAAAGATTCACTGAAAAAAGCCAGAGAAATCGATATGAACCTGGTGGATGCCCAGCAGGCAAGAAGAATTTTGGATCGTATTGTGGGATATCGAATCAGTCCGCTTCTTTGGGCAAAAGTAAAGAGAGGATTAAGTGCAGGTCGTGTACAATCCGTTGCCCTTCGATTGATTTGTGACAGAGAAGAGGAAATTGATGCTTTTATCCCAAGAGAATATTGGAGCATCGATGTGGAATTCGGCCATGGAAAGAAGCCACTTATGGCCAAATTTTCTGCAAAAGCGAATAAAATGGAAGAAATCTCTTGTGAAGAAGAGGCTAAGACCATTGAAAATAAACTGAGAAATTCATCGTTTGTTGTAGATGAGGTGAAAAAGGGCGAACGGGTGAAAAAGGCACCGACACCTTTTACCACCAGTACATTGCAGCAGGAAGCTGCCAAGGTGCTGAATTTCTCCACACAAAAAACCATGCGTATTGCTCAGCAGTTATATGAAGGTATTGATGTAAAAGGAATGGGAACCGTAGGTCTTATTACCTACCTTCGTACAGATTCTGCCAGAGTTTCCGAAGAGGCTGTGGAGGCAGCTTCTGAGTTTGTGAAGGAACATTATGGACAAGAGTATTTGCCGGAAGGCGGAAAAGTGGTCAAGAGTAAAGGAAAAATCCAGGATGCTCATGAGGCCATTCGCCCTTCGGATGTGAACCGTATGCCGGGCGTGGTAAAAGAGTCACTTTCCAGAGACCAGTACCGCCTTTATCAATTGATTTGGAACCGTTTTGTGGCAAGTCAAATGGCATCTGCAAAATACGAAACGGTGAATTGTAAAATCAAAGCAGGAGAGTACGTACTTTCCGCATCCACATCCAAGGTAATCTTCCCTGGATTTATGGATGTATATACAAACGATTCCGATGAAAAGGGAGAGGCGAAGAGCCCGGTTTCTTCATTGGAAATCGGTCAGGAGTTAGAGCTTACCGATGTGATTTCAGAACAGCATTTTACCCAGCCGTCTCCACATTATACCGAGGCATCTTTGGTTAAGACCATGGAAGAACTTGGCATTGGAAGACCAAGTACCTATGCGCCTACCATTTCAACCATTATTGCCAGACGTTATATTACAAAGGAACAGAAGAATCTTTACATCACCGAACTGGGAGAAGTGGTGAACAAGATTATGAAAGAATCCTTCCCGCATATTGTGGATGATACTTTTACCGCAAGTATGGAGGAAGATTTGGATAGAGTAGCAGAAGGAAAAATGGAATGGAAGGACATTGTCCGCGGATTTTATCCTTCGCTTGATCAAGCAGTCAATGAGGCGGAACAGAATCTTCAGAAAGTTGTAATTGAAGATGAAGTTTCCGATGAAATATGTGAAGTGTGCGGTCGCCGGATGGTTATTAAATACGGACCGCACGGACGATTTTTGGCATGTCCGGGATTTCCGGAGTGCAGATTCACCAAACCGTACCTTGAAAAAATCGGCGTAGCCTGCCCTATTTGCGGAAAAGAAGTGGTTCTTCGCAAAACCAAAAAGGGAAGAAAATTCTACGGATGTGAAAATAACCCGGAATGTGAGTTTATGAGTTGGCAAAAACCAAGCAGTCAGAAGTGTCCACGTTGTGGAGGCTATATGCTTGAAAAAGGTAACAAACTTGTTTGCAATGATGAAAAATGTGGGTTTATTCAAGAAAAGAGTGCAAAATAGGATAAAAGTATGTGAATTTTATGAATAGTGCTTGAATTGTTAAAATTTATATGCTATTATTATGGGGCAATGAATTTTGTGATAAAAGGAGGTAATTCGAATGAGTGTACAGTTACTGGATAAAACACGCAAAATCAATAAACTTTTGCATAACAATAACTCATCAAAAGTTGTTTTTAACGATATTTGCAGTGTTCTAACAGAGATCCTAAACTCAAACGTTCTGGTTATCAGTAAGAAGGGAAAGGTTTTAGGAACCAGTATTTGTAAAAACATCGAAGAAATCGGTGAACTCATAGTGGATGAGGTTGGAGGATTTATCGACCCATTGCTTAATGAAAGATTATTGGGAATACTTTCCACAAAAGAAAATGTCAATTTGGAAACATTAGGCTTTATTTCAAACGATATTGAGTCCTTCCGTGCAATTATCACTCCTATCGATATTGCGGGAGAGCGATTGGGAACTTTGTTCTTATACAAGAAAGATTGTTCATATGATATCGATGATATTATCTTGAGTGAATATGGAACTACAGTAGTCGGACTTGAAATGATGCGTTCTGTAAACGAAGAGAATGCAGAAGAGTCAAGAAAGATTCAGGTTGTGAAATCTGCAGTTTCCACGCTTTCATTTTCTGAGTTGGAAGCGATTATTCACATTTTTGAAGAGTTAGAAGGCAATGAGGGGATTTTGGTTGCCAGCAAAATCGCGGATCGTGTAGGAATTACACGTTCTGTAATTGTAAATGCGCTTCGAAAATTTGAGAGTGCCGGAGTGATTGAATCACGCTCATCAGGTATGAAGGGAACATATATTAAAGTTCTTAATGATTATATCTTCGAGGAGTTAGAGGGGATTAAGAAACAGAACAATAAATAGTTTCGATTATTTATTGAGCTTTAATGGAAATGAGTGATTAAAAGGATTTATAGAGAGGTCTATAAGTCCTTTTTTACTTTTTGAAATTCACAAAATGAACATAGTTTCAAAGTCTAGTGGTTTGAAAAGTGGAAATTACTGAAAATAAACGAAATTTACAGTGAAAGAATTGTAGATTTGCATAATATCTATTGTGGAAGAGCCGGATGTCATGTACTACATGTTGTAAAAAAACACAAAAACCACTTGAGTTTTTCCCTGTATCTTATATAATAGAAAAAGGGATACCATATCTTGTAGTGAAAGGAGCGCTATATGATTAATTCAGGAATTTATGATTATATTAACGTCCTAGATAAAGCTGCGGATGCAAGTTATTTGCGAAATGAAGCAATTGCTAATAATATTGCAAACGACGATACCCCGGGATATAAGAGAGTTGATGTTGATTTTCAAAGTGTACTTGCCAGTGAGATTGGAAAATCCAAATATGTAAGTCTGGACAAGAAGATCAAGAAAGTAGATTTGGGACACCTTGATGTGAAGGCAACGAAAGATATGCAAGCCTACCCTTATTCCTATCGCTTAGATGGTAATAATGTAGATATCGATACGGAAAATGTTGAATTAGCCTCCAATCAGATTGTTTATCAGGGATTGACTGATAGTATGGGACAGGAGTTTAATCGAATTATCACAGCTTTAGGTTAAGGAGGTATAATGTATGTCAGTTTTTCAAGCATTTAATATCAATGCATCGGGTTTGACGGCACAGCGTTTTCGTACCGATATTATTGCTGAGAATGTAGCCAATGTAAATACTACAAGAACTCAGGACGGAACGCCTTACAGACGTCAGATTGTAACTTTTAAAGAGAAGGACATTACGGATTTTAGTAATGTTTTGAATCATACAAGAAATAAGGCAGTTGGAAATGGCGTGAAGGTGTATTCTTTAACCAAAGATTACGAAACCGATTTTACCATGACCTATGATCCGTCTCATCCGGATGCGGATGAAAACGGATACGTTTCTTACCCCAATGTAAATATTGTCACTGAAATGACCAATTTGATTGATGCCAGCCGCTCTTATGAGGCCAATGCAACTGCATTTCAATCAAGCAAGACCATGATGCAGACCGGATTGAACATGGGTAAGAATTAAGGAGACATTAGATGGATACAATTAACAGTGCTTATACTGCCATATCTAACGAATATAATAAGATTGCAAACGGTACCGGCTTGGAAACCATTGAAAGAGATAATGGTTTCCAGCAGGTTTTTCAGTCTGCACTGGATATGGTGAATGAAACCAGTGATATGCAAAACAAGGCAGAATCTGCCGAAATTCAGTTCGCTCTTGGACTTTCCAACAATACCCACGACTTACAAATTGCACAGCAAAAAGCAAACATAGCGTTGCAGTATACAGTTGCAGTTCGAGACAAAGCAATTGATGCATACAAAGAAATAATGAATATGCAGATTTAGTTATTTGAAATTAGATAGGTATGAAAGGTTGATACGATGGATAGGATTCTTGCAAAATTGAAGGAGATTCCGGCTAAGATTCTAGCTTGGTGGAAGTCGTTTACAAAGAAACAAAAGATTGTTATCGGTGGTGTAAGTGCCAGCGTGATTATTGCGCTTGTAATTCTTGCAGTGGTATTGACACGGCCGACTTATGAGACCCTTGTAGTTGCGGAAAGTACAGCTCAGGCTTCTTCCATTAAAGAATTACTGGATTCTGATTCATCCATTGATTATAAGATTATGGATGATGATTTGACCTTTAAAGTCAATAAGGATTCCGAGACCACAGCCAAGTATTTGCTTGGAACCAATGATATTGTAACAGATGATTACACTTTGGAAGATGTGGTTGACGGCAGCTTCAGTACCACAGAAGCCGATAAGACCAAGAAATACCAGTTATATTTGGAAAAGCAGTTGGAAGAAGATTTGGCTTCCATGGATTATATTGATACAGCCAATGTAAACCTTTCCATTCCGGTGGATGACGGTACGATTCTTGCTCGAAATGAAGATACTTATGCATCCGTCACCTTGAAATTGAATAAGGAGTTGGAAGAGGGTCAGGCAGAGGGCCTGGCGAAATACATTGCAACTGCAGTGGGAGATGACAGTACAAAGGCCATTACCATTTTGGATAATGAGACCAATGTATTATTCTCCGGCGGAGATGACAGTTCTACTTCAGGAGCCATTGCAAAGCAGCAGGATCAAAAGAAATCCGAGGCCAGCAGAGTGAAGAGCGAAATCAGAAGCGTTATGCTTGGCACAGATGTATTTGATAACGTGGAAGTGGGCTTGAATCTTAATATGGATTTTTCAAGCAAAACCACTCATGATAAGAAATATTCTGTTGCAGACGGCCGTGATGAAGGCTATCTTACCAGTAAGGATTTGTATGAATCCGAAACCACAGGTGGCGTGGCAGGAGTTCCGGGAACGGATTCCAACGATGATGATACCACCTATGTGATTGATGATAACGGAACAAGCAGTAGCACCATCTCTGATTCCAGTGAACAGTATGCACTGAACTCCACAGAGACCGATACGGTGGACGTGGGGGGAACCATTAACTATGATTCTTCCAGCGCTACCATTGTTGCTATTACTTATAAATATTACAACGAAGATGCACTGAAAAAGTCCGGCAAATTAGGAGACAAGAGCTTTGATGAATTTGTATCGGAAAACAGTGAGCGTACTCAGATTGATGTTCCTGAAGATTATGTCACCATGGTGGCTAAGGCAACAGGATTTACCGAAGATAATATCAGTGTTGTAGCCTATGAAGTTCCGTATTTTGAATATTCAGATGGCAGTGCAAGAACCGTAACCGACTATGTGGAAATCGCCCTTGCAGTATTGATTTTCGCTTTGCTTGGTTATGTGGTATTTCGAAGTACAAGACCGGAAAAGACAGAAGAACTGGAACCGGAAATTTCAGTGGAATCCTTGCTGGAGTCTACAAAGGCCAGCAACGAAGAATTGGCGGATATTGGATTCCAGGAGAAATCCGAAACCAGAATTTTAATAGAGAAGTTTGTTGAAGATAAGCCGGAAGCAGCAGCTGCGTTGCTTAGAAACTGGCTTGAGGAGGACTGGGAGTAAATTATGGCAGATAGTGATTTAAGTGGAGTTCAAAAGGCGGCGATTTTGTTGATCGCATTGGGACCGGAAAAGTCCTCACTTTTGTTCAAACACCTGAAAGAGGAAGAAATTGAAACACTGACCCTTGAAATTGCTAATACCAGAAGCGTTTCTCCGCAGGATAAGGAAGACGTGTTGAATGAGTTTTATCAGGTTTGTCTGGCTCAGCAGTACATTGCCGAAGGTGGTATCGGTTACGCCAAAGACTTACTTGAAAAAGCACTTGGTGATGAAGAAGCTCAGAACGTTATTTCAAGACTTACTGCGTCATTACAGGTGCGTCCTTTCGAATTTGTACGAAAGGCCGATGCGTCTCAGGTATTGAACTTTATTCAGGATGAACATCCACAGACAGTCGCTATGATTTTGTCCTATTTGTCATCCACTCAGGCGTCATTGATTTTAAGTGCGTTGGCACCTGAAAAACAGGCAGATGTTGCAAAACGTATTGCCATGATGGATCGAACCAGCCCTGATATTATCAAAGAGGTTGAGTCCGTGCTTGAAAGAAAACTGGCATCTCTTATTAACCAGGACTACACCATTGTGGGTGGTGTGGATGCCATCGTTGGTATTTTGAACTCTGTAGACAGAAGTACAGAAAAACACATTATGGAAACCTTGGAAATTGAAGAACCGGAACTTGCAGATGAAATCCGTAAGAAGATGTTCGTATTTGAGGATATCCTTCTTCTTGACGACAGAGCAATTCAGCGAGTTCTTCGAGATGTTGATAATAAAGACCTTGGTGTGGCACTTAAAGTTGCCAACGAGGAGGTTAAAGGTGCTGTATTTAAGAACCTTTCAAAACGTCTTGCTGCAATGATCCAGGAGGATATGGAATTCATGGGTCCGGTACGTATGAAGGACGTAGAAGAGGCACAGCAGAAGATTGTTGGAATTATTCGTAAACTTGAGGACAGCGGTGAAATTGTTATTTCACGTGGTGGAGGTGATGACGTAGTTGTCTAATTTGGTCAAACAAAGGAATGTGATTACGAAATCGGATCCTACGCGAGTAATTAACTCCAATGAAAAGATGGAAAAGATTCTTGGAAGAGGCGAAGAATTCTCTCCCGGACTTGGAGCATCGGAAGTGGAAACCTTTTATCCGGATGAGGATATGGAAGGCGACTATCAGGAAAATCCGGGTCTGGATGCACTGGTTTCAGAAGGAGAAGAAGGCTTTTATCCGGAAGAAGAGGCTTATGAAGAACAAGAGACTGCTTTTACCGAGGAAGAACGTTCCAAATTACGTGAAGAAATAATAGAAGAAGCCAGAATTGAGGCGGAAGCAGAAGCAGATGAACTTCGTCAGAAGGCCTATGAAGAAGGGGTTGCCAAAGCAGACGAAGAAATGCAGAACATGAGGGACAATCTTCTTGCCAAATATGATCAAAGAAGACAGGACCTGGAGGCGGAATTCGCTGAGAAAATGGGTAAAATGGAATCCGACATGGCAGATGTGTTTCTGGATGTGATTACCGATGTTCTTCATGTGGATATTTTAGATTATAAAAAGATTATTATAGACCTTGTAAAAAGCACTTTGTTAAAAATTGATAATCCAAAAGAAGTTGGAATTATGGTAAATGAAGAGAATTACAACGCAGTAAAGGCTCATTTGCCTTTTTACAAAGAAATGCTTGGAGACGAGGTGAAATTAGATGTATTAAAGAACACGCAATTGTCAAATTCTCAGTGTAAAATTGAAACAGAATTTGGTGTTTATGATTGTGGTTTTGATACACAGCTTGAAAACCTGACAAAGAGAATTAAGGTTTTGAGTCATAAACGATAAGAAGGGGTGCCGACATTTGGAACTGTCAAAGTATGAAGAATTGAAAAACGAAACCTTCTTTTCGCATCTTGGAAAAGTGGTTAAGATTGTAGGTCTTACCATTGAATCCATCGGACCGGAAGCAAAGTTAAATGATATGTGTTATATAAATACAGGCGGCGAAGACGGGACTAACATTGCGTGTGAAGTTGTGGGATTCCGTGAGAACCGCCTTATTCTTATGCCTTTTGACAGTACAGACGGAATCGGAGTGGGGTGCAGCGTTATTAATACCGGACATCCTCTTCAGGTTATGGTTAGTGACGATTTACTGGGACATACCTTAGACGGTATTGGACGTCCAACCGATACGGATGAAACCATTTACGGAGATCCTATGCCGGTGGAAGCAATGCCGCCGGACCCTATGAAACGAAAGATTATCAAAGACGTACTGCAACTTGGGGTAAAAGCGGTGGATGGCTTAATCACTGTTGGCAAGGGCCAGCGTATTGGGATTTTTGCCGGTTCCGGTGTTGGAAAAAGTACCTTGCTTGGTATGTTTGCAAGAAATACAACGGCAGATATTAACGTAATTGCGCTTATTGGAGAGCGAGGCCGTGAGGTGCGTGAATTTATAGAGCGAGATCTTGGTGAAGAGGGAATGGCTAGAAGTGTGGTGGTTGTTGCAACCTCCGATAAGCCAGCACTGATTCGTAACAAAGCTGCCAAGACCGCAACGGCCATTGCGGAATACTATCGTGCAAAAGGAAAAGATGTTTTATTGATGATGGACTCCATGACCCGTTTTTCTATGGCACAACGAGAAATCGGACTGGCCAGCGGAGAACCTCCGGTAACAAGAGGATATCCGCCAAGTGTATATTCGGAAATGCCAAGGCTCCTTGAAAGAGCCGGTACATCGGATGTGGGTTCCATTACAGGACTATATACCGTGCTTGTAGACGGAGATGATTTTAATGAACCTATCACCGATACGGCCAGAGGTATTTTGGATGGACATATTGTGTTATCCAGAAAGCTTGCACAAAAGAATCAATATCCGGCCATTGATGTTTTGGCCAGCATCTCCCGTGTTATGAGTTCCATTGTTACAGACGAGCATAAAAAGGTGGCAGGAGATTTTAAAAACGCGCTTTCCACCTACAATGAGGCGGAAGATTTGATTAATATCGGAGCTTATAAAAGAGGTTCCAATCCGGAAATTGACTATGCGATTGAGAAACATACCCCGATTATTGATTTTATCAAGCAGGGAACTCATGAAACATACAAATTTAACGAAGAAATAGCAATGCTGAAAAGTATTTTTGAATAATGAGGTGTGCTAGCATATGAAGAAATTTGTCTATTCGATGCAAAATATTTTAAACTTGCAATATAAGATAGAAGACCAGCAAAAAGCAGCCTTTCGTGCGGCTTCAGCCAAACTTGAGGAAGAAGAAAGCCTTCTGAAAAATATGATGTATCGTAAGGCAGAGTATGAGAATCGTTTGAAACGATTGGTAAGCGGCACCATAGACTTAAAAGAAGTCCGAAGTCAAAAAAAAGAAATTGATGTTATGAAATCCAGAATTCGAACACAAATGATGGCGGTGCATCTGGCGGAAAAGAATGTGGAAGCGGCCAGAATCAAACTGACAGAGGCCATGATTGATCGAAAAACTCAGGAAAAAATGAAAGAAAAAGCATTTGAAGAATATAAACAGGAAGCAGCGGCAGAAGAATCAAAAGAGATTGATCAATTGGTTAGCTACCTGCACTCGAAATAAGGCGGTGGAAGAATGGCAGATGTAAATGAAGAAAAGGAACTAGACCCGAAAGCGGTAAAAAAAGCAGAAAAAGAACGTAAAAAAGAAGAAAAGAGATTGGCAAAGCAGGCCAAGAAAGAAGCAAAGGCAAAAGGAAAAGGTGGAGCAGAGGAAGATGATGACGTTGAAACTTCCAAAGGTGGCAAACTGGTGATCATACTTGTTTCACTTTTAATTTTGGTAATTTGGTTGGCAATCTTTGCATTTTTGATTAAAATGGACGTAGGCGGTTTTGGATCTACGGTGTTATATCCGATTTTAAAAGACGTGCCTTACGTCAATAAGATTTTACCTGAAGTGGAAGGGGAAGCTAAGGATGACCCTTATGCGTACGATTCTGTGGAAGATGCGGTGGCCCGTATCAAAGAATTGGAAAAACAGGTAGAGAAATTGAAGAAATCAAGTGGAGGATCCAAGGACACCATTCAGGAGCTGGAAGACGAAGTTGCCCGCTTAAAAGCATACGAGCAAAAGCAGGCAGAATTTGAAGAAATTCGTAAAAAGTTCTATGAGGAGGTTGTGTTTGGAGACGATGCACCCGATATAAAAGAATATAGGCAATACTATGAAAGCATTGATTCAGAGAATGCAGAACAGCTTTACAAACAGGTCATCGAGCAGGAAAAAGAGCAAGAAGATCTGGCTGATTATGTAAAAGCCTATTCCGAAATGAAGCCAAAGGCAGCTGCGGCGATTCTGGAAGATATGACCGATGATTTGGAATTGGTGGCAAAGATTCTTCAGAACATGAAAGCGGATGCAAGAGGAGACATTTTAGCAAATATGGATTCCAAGGTTGCAGCAAGCGTTACAAAGCTTATGGAGCCTTAGAATATAAATGGTCCTTAGGACATGAAACTTGACAATTAAATAAGAATCAAAGGAGGTAAACAGCATGGCAGACACAAGTGTAGATTTGTTAGCGTCCCTAATGATGCATGGGGCATCTGCCGGTGTTGCTGGAACTGCAAGGTCGTCCAACAAGGAAGTTGACGTAACACTTGATATTCCGGGATTTGAAAATTCCCTGAATAACGCCAACCAGAGACAGACGAAAGCAGCAACAGAAATAGCGGTAAAAGACGATGGCAAATCATTTCAACGCGAAGTGCCGGAGAGCGAAGTTCCAAAAGCAGACGCCAAGATTGTTCAGAAGCTGGAAAGAGCCGCAGAGCAGCCAAAGGAAATGGAAGATGAAGTTTCCATGGATGTGATGGCAAATGTTCAGCAACAAATCGTATCCACCGTTCTTCAAGGACTGGATATTGATATGGAACAGTTTCAGAATGTTTTGCAGGAACTTGGATTAAACGTATCAGATTTGATGGATTCATCCAATCTGGCACTGGTGGTACAAGAGCTGGAAGGTAATTCCTCATTGGTGGAAGTTCTTACCAACACAGAATTTCAAACCACAATGCAGGAAATCACCGTTCTTACCGAAGAAGTTGCAACGGAACTTGGTATTAATGCGGAAGATTTGAAACATCTTTTACAAACCATGGAACAAAATCCTATGACTCAAACGACTGATATTCCTCAGGAAATTCCAAAGATGACAATGGAACAACCGATGACGGAAGAAGCGTTGGTTGATCAGGGAAAACAGCAATCTTTTGCAGAACAGCCATTACAGCAGCAGGTACCACAAGATGTGAAACCTACAGAACAAGTGGAAATGACAAACACGGTAACCACTTATGAAACCCCGGAAGTTGCAGAAAACATGGAAGCTGAAATTACCATTGAAAATGCAAATCAGAATCTTCCTGAAAAACCGGAAAATCCGGAAGTGATTGTAGCTGAGAAGACAATAGAAGTTGAGACAGAAGAAAAAGCTCCTACGGTTGTTTCTGAGCCGGAAAAGGAAAATGAGGAAGTAATCACAAAGGATGTTGCTAACGTAAAAGAACTGATCAAAGATCAGGTAACTTCAAACAATGGTAATTCAGAAGAAGATGCGACGGAATTTGATCATTTTAAAAAGAATGACAATGGGTTTGAAAAGAAAGAGCCGACACAGCCACATGTAGCACATGAAAATCAGGTGACCACCACACAGACAGTGCAAACACCTCAGGGAACACAGGTGGAGCAGACAGTGAAAGTGGTAGACATTAAAAACCTTGTTTCAGAGATTGTGGAATATGTAAAAGTGCAGGCAACAGCAAACGATACCACATCATTGGAAATGCAGTTGACACCGGCAAATCTTGGAAGAGTTTTGGTAGAAGTGGAAAGCAACCGAGGTGAAGTTGCAACAAGAATCATTACCCAGACAGAAGCTGCAAAAGAAGCTATTGAAGCCAACCTTACACAGTTTAAGCAAAACCTTGAGAATCAAGGGGTGAAGGTAAGTGCAGTGGAAGTAACTGTTTCCAGTCATGGATTTGAACATAATTTACAGCAGGACGGAAGCAAGGAACAGCAGCAGTTGGCAAAGGAAATGAAACAGCAGACCAAACGAATGAACTTGAATTTAAATGAAATGACTTTGGAAGATTTGCAAGGCGTTATGTCAGATGAAGACATGATTGTTGCAAAAATGATGAAAGACAATGGAAACGTATTAAACATTGGTGTTTAAGAGGAAAGGAGAAGATGTATGGCAATAACAGCAGTAGTTGACAATGGTCAAATTGTTAACAACGGAGTACCGGACAGTGAAAAAGAAAAAGCCTCTGCCTCTAAATCAGGTTCCGCCGTTGATCAGGATATGTTTTTACAATTGCTTGTAGCTGAAATGAAGTATCAGGATCCTATGGAACCAACATCAAATACCGAGTGGGTGTCACAGTATGCTACATTTACACAGGTTGAGCAGGGAAATCAGATGCAGGACAGCATGAAACAGATGGAAGCAGCCAATCTTGTAGGTAAAGAAGTTATTATGAAAAGTACCAATGAATCCAGTGGAGAAACAACTTATATCACCGGAAAAGTGGATTATATGTATGTGGAAAACGGAGACGTATTTTTATCTGTAAATAATAACCTTTACAACATTGATGACCTTGATACCGTGGTAAATGATGAATATTTGGACGCAGTAAATGCAACAACCGATATTAAAAACATGATGGATAAAATGCCATCGGAAAAACTTTTAACCTTGGCAGATGCAACTTTAGTTGAACAGATTAGAGCAGAATATGATAAATTATCCGAATATCAGAAGGGATTTTTAGATGATTCTGTGGTATCTAAATTAAAGACTTTAGAGAATAGAATTGCAGAATTAAAGAAACTTGCCGAGGAAGAAAAAAATACAGAAGAAACCACAGAAGAAACCACAGAAGAAACAGCAACAACAGACACATCAGAAGAAACAGCAACAACAGACACAACAAGTGAAGGAGAATAATGGTTATGGCAATTAATAAAATTCAAAACCAATTTGCCTCCATTGAACAGGTTACTGATCAATATCTGAATAGTCCTAGTAAAGTTGGTGCAAGTAATACAACTGTCAATGGATTGACATTTGAGGAAATTTTAAAACAAAAAACGGAATCGACAAAGGAACTGAAATTTTCAAAACACGCAGAGAACAGACTGAACGATCGAAATATTCAGCTTTCGGACAGTCAGCTTTCCAGATTGAATTCCGGTGCAATGAAGGCTATGGAGAAAGGAATCAACGAGTCTTTGGTCATGGTAGATTCACTTGCTTTTATCGTTAATGTACCGAACAATACGGTAATTACTGCAATGGATTCTACAGAGGCAAATGAAAATGTATATACGAATATTGATGGGGCTGTAATTATTTAACTGGACCTTTTAAGGAAGTTAAGTTATTCATGACTGACAGATTGGATAACACACTCAGCCCTCCAGAAGGAGGAAATGACCTATGATGAGATCATTATATTCTGGTGTAGCAGGTCTTAAAACACACCAGACAAAGATGGATGTAATTGGTAACAATATTGCAAACGTAAACACTGTTGCTTTTAAATCAGCATCCGTTACTTTCAGTGAAATTATGTATCAGACAACCCAGGGAGCAAGCGGACCTAGCGCTACCAACGGAACCGGTGGTATTAACGCAAAGCAGATTGGTCTTGGTGTTACCATGGGATCTACCACAAATAATATTTCAAGTCCGGGTGCTACCCAGACAACCGGTGGAGCATTCGATGTTAAAATTAACGGAAACAGCTTTTTTATAGTAAGCAACGGAACAAGCAATTTGTTCACCAGAGCAGGTTCCTTTTACGTAGATGCTGCAGGTAATCTTGCTATGACTTCTACAGGATACAATGTTATGGGATGGCAGGTTGATAAAGAAACCGGAGATATTAAGAAAGATACTGTTTCTGCTCTTCGTATTATGTCAGCTGAAAATATGACAAGTGCGCCGGAGGCTACTCAGAAAGCAACTGCTTCAGGTGTTCTTGATACCAATACAAAGGCAGTTGCCACAGATGCAGGTTATGCTATGAACCTGACTGTATTTGATGCTCTTGGATATTCCTACACAGCAAAATTTAAAGTCATCGATACTGAGGATGCAAGCGGAAATGTTCAAAAAGGTACCTACAAAGTTGGTTTAACCGATGTTTTGGATAGCAATGGTGTATCTGTGTTAACTGATAAAATTACTGTGGGTAACTTATTTGGTACAGCAGAAGAAGTTTCTGATACAGGAACTTTGATTGCCGGAAGAAAATTGGTGGGATCTGTTGAAAAAGGAAATACTACTAATGCAAGTGTTACAAGTGATAAAAAATGGCCGACAGAGTATACTGTTATCGATGCTTCAGGAACCTCTAAAGCTTCGACTGATGTGCCGATTTATCTTTCTTATTTAACCGATACTTCTGGTAAAGAAATTGAAAATAGCCGTGTTTATAGGGATGCAGAAGGAAAATTGTATGCCTATAAGGAGTTGGAAACGGATGATGGAGGACAAGTGACAAAAGGCGTGTTTATCTCTTTGGGATGCGCAAGCTCAACAGCAACTGAAGTAGAGAATTTGGATATAACTTCTGAAGTAGCAAAATGGAAAACTTATTATAGAGATTATTTTGCAAACAACTACTCTGGCGTTGATTCTGATATCTATGTTGATGGTAATTCGGTGATTGATGATAAAACAAGTTATACAAGTACAATAACTATTAATGGTCATGCATATAAGACAATAGATGGGTATCATTTTGAACGTGACAACAATCAATATAAAGTAGTTAAAAACGAAGATGGATCTACAGCAGTTTCATATCCTTTAGATGCAAATAATTTAAAGATTGCATTAAAGAGCGAATATTTTACGAAAACCGTGACAGACGATACTGTTGATAGTGATGTTGATAGTGTCACAGATTTAGAGAATCTTTCGATAGTTCCAAGTTCGTTTGATACAATCAGTTTAACCGGTACATCCTACTACAGTACTTTAAAATACAACACTGACGACGGTACCTTTGTATCCATCGGAAATGCAAAAACAGCTTCTTTAGCATTGAGTAATATCGGTGGTAACTTTGAAAACGTAGATATTGATTTTACACAGACCACCAACTATTACAATGGTGGAAGTTCCACATTGGCATTGGATCGTGGAGCTTTGGACGGAACCACAGATGCAGGTAAGAAACTTGGTGCAATGATTGGTGTTTCCATTAATAACAGCGGTATGATCTTTGGATCTTATGACAATGGTAATACCGTACTTTTAGGACAGATTGCAGTTGCAGAATTTGCCAATGCATCCGGTCTTGAAAAGGTTGGAGAGAATTGCTATCAGACCACATTAAACTCCGGTGAGTTTGATGGAATCGGTGTTGATATTACAGCCAACGGCGGATCAATGACAACAGGAGCTCTGGAAATGAGTAACGTAGATTTATCCAATGAATTTACCGATATGATTACCACACAGCGTGGTTTCCAGGCCAACTCAAGAATTATCACAACATCCGATACTTTATTGGAAGAGTTGATTAATCTTAAGAGATAATAAATATTAAAAAGCCCCCCGGGGTATTACTCCCGGGGGTATTTTGTTTTGTCTAATTGAATTATCAGAATATTAATGTAAATGTTAGGAAACTTCTTTTTGGATTTTGTTAAAATTTGGTGTATATTGGGCAGAAATTCTTTTGCCCCCCACTATATGTGGTATAATTTTGGAAAGAAATGGAAAAGAAAGTAGACAAGCAGAACAAAGTTTAGTAGAATAAAAAAAGATAGTAAAATTATGTGGGGTAGTGGGCAGGAATTTCCTGAATAGACAGAATACAATACACAACTTCGCTAAAAGTTAAAGGAATGGTATAATATGGATATAGCTTCACTAATCGGTATGGTCCTTGGTGTAGTAATGATTGTTTTCGGAATTATTTCCGGAGACGCCGGAGTTTCGGCACTACAGAACTTTTTTGACTTGCCGTCTGTAATTATTACAATTGGAGGATCCCTTGCGGGTGTTATCGGCTGTAATCTCATGTCGGATTTCGTAAACGGATTAAAGTCTATCACATTGATTTTCAAAGGATCTAAGGACAATCCGGGAGATGTTATTAAATCAATTATCGATTTATCCAACGTGGCGCGTAAAGAAGGTTTGCTTGCACTTGATGAAGCAAGTAACGGAATTGAAGATGCATTCTTAAGAAAAGGTGTCATGCTTGTTGTAGATGGTACTGATCCTGAGTTGGTACGTGGAATTTTGGAAACCGACCTCATTTGTATAGAGGATCGACATAAGACAGTAATTGCATTCTGGGAGAAATGGGCAGAACTTGGACCTGCCTGGGGAATGATCGGAACCCTGATCGGTCTTGTAAACATGTTGAAGAACTTAACAGACTCCTCAACCATCGGACCGAACATGGCGGTTGCTCTTTTGACAACAATGTACGGTTCCGTTATTGCCAACTGGCTTTGTAACCCTACAGCTTCTAAGCTGAAAGTTAAAAACTCTCAGGAAATCATGATGAAGGAAGTTATCGTGGAAGGACTTTTGTCAATTCAGGCAGGAGAGAACCCACGTGTTATAGAAGAAAAGTTGAAATCTTTCCTTTCACCGAAAGTTAGAGAATCACTTTCCTCAGATAGTGGAGGTGAAGGTTAATGGCAAAGAAGAAACAGGAAGAAGCAGGTGGCGGAGGAGCGCCGGCCTGGATGGCCACGTTCTCCGATTTGATGAACTTACTGTTGTGCTTTTTCGTGCTTTTGTTCTCAATGTCCAGCGTAGATGCTGCGAAGTTTGAGCAGGTTGTTGCTTCTTTGCAAAGTACATTTTCGATTTTGCCTGCAGGTGGAGCTACAATCGGAGAAGGAGAAATGGTCGGTAATGGTATCAGCCAGTTAAAGGAACTGGATGTATATTTTAATGAAGCCATGACATCCAACGATGAAGGCGGTTCTGATTCCGATGAATCAGAAGATGGCGGCAAAGGTGACGAAGGTGACACCGATTTCCAGGAAGAAATGGAAGAAGCCGGTACTGCAGAATCTGAGAAGATGGCAGAAGAAATGGAAAAAGCCCTTGACAAGGCAGGTATTGCGGAACAGGTGAATATTGAGTTCAATGAGCAGTACGTACTTTTAACCTTGAACGGCGCAATTCTTTTTAAATCCGGAAAAGCGGAAATACAACCGGAAGCAAAGAGTATTATTAAGAAAATAGCTCAAATTATTGATGTATACGATGAGAATATTATAGAAGTGGAAGGACACACGGACAATGTGCCAATCAGTGGAGGAAAGTATGAGAATAACAATGTGTTATCAACCTTCCGAGCACTGGCTGTAGCAGATTACATCAAGGCTAAGTCCCATGTGGATCCGGCTTTATTGAAATTCTCAGGACGTGGCTCTTATATACCGATTGCAAGCAATAAGACTGCAGCAGGTAGAGCAAAGAACCGAAGAGTTGAAATTAAAGTATACAATAGTTATTACTCCAAAGAGTAGACAGAAAGGAATGCTATTATGAAGAAAAATCTGATGTCTGTTTTAATTTTGTTCCTTTTGCTGGTAAACTTGATTTTTACCGGTCTTTTGACCTTTTCAATTATGCCGGCAGCAAAGAACGCCAATGCTTTGATTGAAGAAGTTGCACAAGCGATTCATTTGGAATTAAATGCAGGAAAGACAACAGGTCAGGGAAATGTTTCCATGGCTAGCGTGAAAACATACAATGTGAACGGTGGAGAAACCATGACAATCAACTTAAAGAAAGGTGAGGATGGCGATGATCATTATGCTGTTGTAGGTTTTTACGTAAATCTGAATTCAGAGAATGAAGATTTTGCCAATGTTGGTGACGGTGCAGGAGATTTAAGCACCAGCGACAGCGTAATTAAGAATTCCATTATTTCCGCAATTAGCGCTCATACCAAAGAAGAGATGAATGATTCAGAGGTTCAGGATGCTGTTTGTAATGATATTTTAGAGCAGCTTCAGGCGTTATACGATTCTGATTGTATTGTGGGAGTAGGATTCAGCTCCATTTTATTACAGTAATAGAAATGAAATCTTTTATAGAATGACTAGTATAGAAATGATAGGTGGTGAGGGAACATGGGAGAGGTCTTATCTCAAAACGAGATAGACAGTTTGCTGCAAGCGTTAAGCAGTGGTGAACTTGATGTCGAAGAGATTAAAGATAGCGGCGAGAAACAGGCTAAGAACTACGACTTTGCAAGACCTGCCAAGTTCTCCAAAGAACACTTAAGGACACTTGAAATTATATTTGAACATTACGGACGATTGTTATCCACAACCTTGCCGGCTTATTTACGTAAGACCATACAGGTGGAAATCATGAACTCTGAGGCAGTTACCTATTCGGAGTTTTCCAACGCCTTGTCCAATCCGGTAATTCTTGGAATTGTGGATTTTGACCCTCTGAAGGGTAATATCGTAATGGAATTGGCATCCAACCTGGGCTACGCCATGGTGGACAGAATGCTTGGAGGACCCGGCGAACCTCTTGAGAGGAGCAGAGATTTTTCCGAAATTGAGTTATTGATTATTGAACGAATCATGTCGATTACGGTGGATCTTTTAAGAGAGCCCTGGGAGAATGTTATTGATTTAAATCCTCGTCTGGAACGAATCGAAACCAACTCTCAGTTTGCTCAGATTATTTCTCCGAGTGAAATGATTGCCATTGTGACCATTAACATCAAGGTTGGAGATGTGGAAGGATTAATGAATGTATGTCTTCCGTACCTGACACTGGAAGAGGTTATGGATAAGTTGAATACCAAGTTCTGGTATTCCAATATTCAGACCAAGTCGGAAGCCACATTTAAAGACAATATAGCAAGTTTGATTAATCATGCTCCAATGCCGATCAAGGCGGTGCTTGGACAAAGTGTAATATCCGTTGATGACTTTATTAATTTACAGGTTGGTGATATTATTCGATTAGATAAACATGCTGATGATGAACTTTCTGTATTTGTTGGAAGTATTGAGAAGTTTAAAGCGTTGCCCGGTTCTTCGGGAGACAAATACGCAGTTCAGGTAACTGAAATAATCAGAGGAGAGGAGTAAATATATGGACGGAGTATTATCGCAGGAAGAGATAAATGCACTGCTTGAAAATCCAGACGGTCTCGATGCGATGTCAGAAGGAAGTGAAGTACTTACCGATGATGAAAAAGATGCCATTGGCGAAATTGCTAATATAAGCATGGGCACGGCAGCAACAACACTTTTCTCGCTGGTTAATCGTAAGGTGGAAATCTCAACTCCGGTTGTAACAGTTGCAACCTGGGATGATATTGTTGCCGACTATGAACGTCCGTGTGTTTTTATTCGAATTGGATACACGGTAGGTTTAGATGGAAGTAATGTACTTGTATTAAAAGAAAAAGATGTTAAAATAATTACAGATCTTATGATGGGCGGAGATGGAACTAATACAGATGGAGAGTTAGGTGAACTTCATTTGAGTGCTATTAGTGAAGCTATGAACCAGATGATGGGTTCTTCAGCCACATCCCTATCATCTATGCTGAATAAGATGATAGATATCAGCCCGCCAACTTCCGATCTTATTGATATGTCAGATTCGGCAAAGGCAGGAGAGATTGACGAATTCCTGCAAGGTGAATTTGTTCGTATTAATTTCCGAATGGAAATCGGAGATTTGGTAGACAGCACAATTATGCAGCTCTATCCATTTTCTTTTGCAAGAGAGATGTATAATAGTATTGCAAAGAATATGGAAGCAGATATAGGGGGAGATGACATGAGCATCGATACAGCTCCGGCTCCGCAGGCAGCACCGGCACCACAACCGGCTATGGCACCTGATCAGGGACAACCAATGATGCAGGGTCAGCCAATGATGCAAGGCCAGCCGATGATGCAGGGTCAGCCAATGATGCAGGGTCAGCCAATGATGCAAGGCCAGCCTATGATGTATCAAATGCCTTATCCGGATCCATCAATGATGGGACAACCGGTTAATGTTCAACAAGCCCAATTCACACCGTTTATGAGTGATTTTAATCCGATTCAGCAGAAGGAAAACATCGATTTGATTATGGATGTTCCGCTGGAAGTAACGGTAGAGCTTGGACGTACCAGTAAGTCGATTAAAGAAATCTTGGATTTTGCACCGGGAACAATTATTGAACTTAACAAGATTGCCGGAGAATCCATAGACGTATTGGTCAATGGTAAATACGTAGCCAAAGGTGAAGTCGTTGTTTTGGAAGAAAACTTTGGTATCAGAATTACCGACATTATCAAAGAAAAAATTAATTAGTTGATGAATTTATGAATAAGGAGAGAAAGAACTATGGCGAAAAATATTTTGATTTGTGATGATGCAGCTTTTATGAGAATGATGATCAAGGATATCCTTACAAAGAATGGATATGCAATTGCCGGAGAAGCTGAAAACGGAAAGGTTGCTGTTGAAAAATACGCAGAAACCAAACCGGACTTAGTACTTTTAGACATTACAATGCCGGAAATGGACGGAATTCAGGCTCTCAAAGCGATTCGCGAATCAGATCCAAATGCGGTAGTCGTTATGTGTTCTGCAATGGGACAGCAGGCAATGGTTATTGAAGCTATCCAGTCAGGAGCTAAGGACTTTATTGTAAAACCGTTCCAGGCTGATCGTGTACTTGAAGCAGTTAAGAAGGTTATTGGTTAACAAATAAATGCAAATGATTTATTGTACAACAGGCTGGGACAAGATTGCTCAGCTTCTTGTTGTTTTGGTTATTTTCATCTTTGTGCTTTTGATAACGGCTTTTACAACCAAGTTTATCGGCGGTTATCAAAAGACGCAATTGAGTAATAAAAACCTTAAGATTATAGAGTCATTGCGTCTGGCAAACAATAAGTACCTTGCCCTTATTGAAGTGGGAGAGGTGTATCTGATTGTAGGCGTTGGCAAAGATGAAATACACACCATTGCAAAACTTACAAAAGACGAATTACCAAATGTCGCAACTTATGAAGACGCGACTAGCGGTGATTTTGGAAAAGGCTTTCAGGAAATTCTTGAAAGAGTGAAAGGAAAAGAACATAAATGAAACGCTATAAGAAATATATCATTGCGTTATCTCTGGTGATTACCGTATTCTTCCTTTCGGCTGCCTTAAGCTTAACCTATGCACATAAGAGTTTTGCTTCTTCAAACACGAAACCAACGGAGTCCACAAAGGTAAGTGATCAGTCCACATCAAGTAAGCGGGCTGATTCTGCGGCAGATAATAATAATGGGCTTTCCATATCATACAATAATGACGAAGGAGATTTCTCCGGAACAGTAAGGATTCTTGTATTTTTAACTGTGATTTCACTGGCGCCGGCAATTTTGATTATGCTGACCAGTTTCACAAGAATTATTATTGTTCTTCATTTTTTGAGACAGGCAATCGGTACGCAAACCGCACCGCCGAACCAGATTTTGATTGGATTGGCTTTGTTTTTAACTGTTTTTATTATGTCGCCGGTTTTTAACCAGATTAATAAAGATGCAATCAAACCTTTTGATGAAGGTAAGATTACTCAGGAAGAGGCAATTGAAGCCGGAAGCGCTCCGTTACGTCATTTTATGTATGGAGAAACTCAGGAAAAGGACTTAGCCCTTTTTTGTGACATCTCTGAGAAGGATGTTCCTACTACAGAGAAAGAATACAACGAAGTATCCATGACACTGGTGGTTCCTGCTTTTATTTTAAGCGAATTAAGAACTGCTTTTATCATGGGATTCTGTATATATGTGCCGTTTATTGTAATCGACATGGTTGTGGCAAGTATTTTAATGTCCATGGGTATGATGATGCTGCCACCGACAACTATTTCCATGCCGTTTAAGATTTTACTGTTCATTCTTGTGGATGGATGGGATTTGGTGATTGGCACAATTGTAAAAACATTTTATTGATGAACTGGGAGAGTGAAGCTAAGTGATTACAGAAGGACAAGTTTTAGATATAGCCAGGGATGCGATTTATACTATCATTATGGCATCGGCACCGGTCTTGGTTGTTTCTCTTGTTGTTGGATTGATAATTAGTATCTTTCAGACAGTAACATCAATTCAGGAACAGACATTAACCTTTGTACCTAAGATTTTGGCTGTTTTTGTGACATTAATGATTGGAGGGTCCTGGATGCTGGGACTTATGACAGATTTCACCAGTACTCTTTGGAGCAACCTCGGTACATTCTTACGGTAGGGTATAATGGATGATTCATTACAACTTTGATTTAGTTACATTTGAATATTTTCTATTAATTTTGGTACGAATAACGGCCTTTATGGTTGTTGCACCATTTTTTGGAATCTCTAGCACACCGGGGAGAGTGAAAATCGGTTTATCTGGCATGATTGCTCTATTGATTTATCAGTTGATTGTGCCAAAAACGGATCTTGCTTATTCCGGTGTTTTTAGTTATTCCGTTTTGGTGGTAAAAGAGCTTATGGTAGGCCTTTTAATTGGATATGCAGGAAATGTCTGTAATACCATTATGCAGACTGCAGGTAAATTTATCGATATGAATATCGGTTTGTCCATGGCCACGGAATATGATCCGCTGACAAAAACACAGGCCAGCGTGGTGGCCAATATGTATAATTACTTTATTTTGCTTTTGCTCATTGTAAGTAATATGCATCATTATATTTTAAGGGCTTTAATTGATTCCTTTGAGGTGATTCCTCTTGGACAGACCAATTTTCAACTGGATTATTTACTGGAATCCATGACCCAGTTTATGACAGATACGTTTATCATTTCTTTTCGTATCTTTTTACCGGTGTTTGCAGTAACTATGATTTTAAATACCATTTTAGGTATTCTATCCAAGGTGGCACCGCAGATGAATATGTTTTCTATTGGTATGCAGATGAAATTACTGGTGGGATTAATAGTGATGTTTGTTACCATTTTCCTTTTACCGGATATTGCAAATTACATCTTTAAAGAGATGAAGATATTAATTACTTTGTTTATTAAGGGAATGCAGTGATGAAAAGGGAAGTTGTTGCAGAAAGAAAATATTATATGATATATAATTTGCAGCTTTTTGCAAAAGATGGCCCCGGTGGTGAGAAAACCGAGCCTGCAACAGCCAAACGTTTAAAAGATGCCAGAGATGAAGGTAAGGTTGCCAAGAGTAAGGAATTGAATTCTGCTCTGGAACTTTTAATGCTGTTTGTGGTTTTAAAGGTTTTGACCTCCTATATTGCAAACGGATTGATGGAGGGGTTTGCCGATATTTTTAAGGTGCTCCCGGACATTTTAAACGATAGTATAGGCGGATTTTCCATTAAGCAGGCAGTCCATGTAATTAATTATGGATTGACCCATATTTTAACGGTAACGTTACCTGTATTTTTAATTGCTTTGGTGGTTACCATTTTGGCCTCGATTTTTCAGGTGAAATGGAAGCCGACCCTAAAACCTATGATTCCCAAGTTTTCAAAATTAAATCCGGCTTCGGGAGCGAAAAAGATTTTATCAAAGGATTCTTTGTTTGAATTGGTAAAATCCATTGCTAAAATTGCGTTGATTTGTATTATTGCTTATGTAAACATTAAAAAATATGCAAATCAGTTGTTTTTGCTTTATGAGATTCCTCTAAATCAGGCTGTGGCCCTGGTTGGAGAGATTATTATTGATACAGGATTGAAAATATCCATGTTTTACATTGTGCTTGGTATTGTTGATTATGCATACAGCAAGCATAAGTTTAACGAAGACATGAAGATGACCAAACAGGAAGTGAAGGATGAATTCAAGAACACCGAAGGAAATCCGGAAATCAAAGGTCGTCAGAGACAGGTAATGAGAGCAGCATCCCAGCGGCGTATGATGCAAAGCGTGCCGGAAGCGGATGTGGTTATTACCAACCCGACCCATTTAGCTGTTGCGCTAAAATATGATAATCAGGTGGCAAGTGCACCGATTATTGTAGCTAAGGGTGAAGATTATTTGGCAATGAAGATCAGAGAAAAAGCCAAAGAACACAACATTGAAATTGTAGAAAACAAACCACTTGCCAGAATGCTTTATGCCAACGTGGAAGTTGGAGAGCAGGTGCCGCCGGAATTGTATCAGGCGGTAGCGGAAGTTCTGGCTATGGTTTATCAACATAAAAATGTATCTTAAGTGTTTAAGAACATGATTTGATCTGGAAAAGGAGGGAAAACTGAATGAAGAAGTCGGACCTTGGCGTAGCAGTCTATCTACTTTGCGCGATTTTATTCTTCATTATTCCAATACCGAATTTCCTCCTGGATGCCATGTTGGCCTTCAATATAGGTATGGCATTGATGATTTTGTTCACCTCACTTTTTGTAAAAGAAGTGTTGGACATGTCATATTTCCCGACATTATTGCTGTTTACCACAATATTCCGTATTTCCTTAAACGTTTCTTCAACAAGACTTATTTTATCCACCGGTAATCCCGGTAACGTTGTAGAGACCTTCGGAAAATTCGTTGGTGGTAATAACCTGATTATTGGAGCAATTGTATTTATTGTTCTTGTAATCGTTCAGTTCGTTGTAATCAATAAAGGTTCTGAGCGTGTTGCTGAAGTAACCGCACGTTTTACCTTGGACGCTATGCCGGGTAAACAGATGGCCATTGATGCGGACTTAAACACCGGAGCAATTACGGACCAGCAGGCAAAAGAGCGAAGAGAAAAGATTCAGCAGGAATCCAGCTTCTTCGGTGCCATGGACGGTGCTACCAAGTACGTAAAAGGAGATGCCACAGCAGGTATTATTATTACTATGATCAACCTGGTGGGAGGTACGGTACTTGGTATCTTGGAACAGGGACTTGATGTGATGAGTGCATTGCAGCGCTATGGACTTCTTACCATCGGTGATGGTCTTGTCAGTCAGATTCCTTCCATGCTGATATCTTTAGCAACCGGTATTTTGGTTACCAAGGCTTCCAAAGAAGCAGACTTCAGCTCTGTTTTGATTAAGCAGCTGTTTGGAATTCCCCGCGTATTATATATGGTTGGCGGAACCATGGTGGCCCTTGGAGTGGTTACTCCGTTAAACGATTTATTGTTTATTGCCTTTGGCGCAGCATTTTTAATTACCGGAAGAAATATTTCAAATACTGCCAAGGTGGAAGAAATCGAAGAGACTGTGGAAAGTCCGGAAAATCAGGCAGAAGAAATACGACGGCCGGAAAATGTGGTTTCCCTTTTATCTGTGGATCCCATTGAATTGGAATTCGGATATGGAATCATTCCTCTTGCGGATGTAAATCAGGGAGGAGATTTGCTTGATCGTGTTATTATGATTCGACGTCAGGTGGCTCTTGAACTTGGTACGGTGGTGCCTATTATTCGTTTGAGGGATAACATTCAGCTGAATCCCAACCAATACATTATTAAAATCAAGGGTATTCAGGTTACGGAAGGTGAAATTTTGTTTGACCATTACATGGCCATGAACCCTGGGTATGTGGAGGAAGAGATTTCCGGTATTCCAACCTTTGAACCGTCCTTCCATTTACCTGCTATCTGGATTACAGAAAGCCAGAGAGAGAGGGCGGAAAGTTTTGGTTATACCGTAGTAGATCCTCCGTCCATTATTGCAACTCACATTACTGAGGTGATTAAGGAGCACATTGCAGAACTTCTTACCAGACAGGATGTGAATAATCTTGTAAATAACCTGAAAGAATCCAACCCGGTTTTGGTGGAAGAATTAACACCGAAGCTGATGGGACTTGGAGAAATTCAAAAAGTATTGCAAAATCTTTTACGAGAACAGATCTCCATAAGAGATTTGCTTACCATATTTGAGTGTTTGGCTGATCATGCGGCCACCACACGAGATACCGATGTTTTAACAGAATACGTACGACAGGCACTGAAGCGTTCCATTTCAGCCAAGTATTTCCCGGCCAATGAAACCACCAGTGTGGTAACCCTAGATCCGAAGGTGGAGCAGGACATTATGAGTTCGGTAAAACAGACAGAGCAGGGTGCATATCTTACAATGGATCCGGAAAGAACCAAGGCCATTATCAGTTCTTTGGAAGAAGAACTTGCAAAACTTGAGAACCTTGGAAAGAATCCGATTGTAATAACATCGCCGATTGTAAGAATGTATTTTATGAAACTAACAGAGGATTACGTAAAGGATTTGATTGTTGTTTCGTATAACGAAATTGATTCTAACGTTGAGTTACAATCAGTAGGGATGGTGACAGGATAATATGACGATTAAAAAGTTTATTGGAAAAACAGAAGAAGAGGCTACCGCAAAGGCAAAAGAAGAATTGGGGCCTTCCTGTGTAATAATGAATGTAAGAACCATTAAACCAACAGGGTTTTTGAAAAGTTTAAAGTCAGCAACATTTGAAGTAACAGCTGCCATTGAAGAAAAGGAGTATAAGGTGATTGGAGATGCGGTGAAGGCACAAAATGCCATGCAGTCAGGAAAAATCAATCTTACAGCCAATGAGGATATTGGAAGTATATTGAAAGAAATGCCGGTTGCACCAAGTCAGGCACCGGTACAAAAAGCCGCCTCGGCAGTGGCGGTTGCAGAACCAAAAACTGCGCCAAAGCCAAGACCGACTGTGGCCCAGCAAACAAATTTCAATGGCTTTGAAGAGCGATTAAGTAATTTACAGAACATGTTGGAAGAACGTCTGGCGCCTCCAAAGGTGGAAGTTTCCAAAAAGGAAATAGAAAATGAGGAACCACCGGTATCCAAGAAAACAGAAAACATCAAATTAATCAAGATGATTTACAATACCTTACTTGAAAATGAAGTAAATGAAAAGTTTGCAAATAACTTGATTGATGAAGTAGATAAAAGCATTAACAAAAGTGTAAGTGTGGATATGATGCTTGCCAACGTATACCAGAAAATGGTATTAAAATTCGGTCAGCCAAGTCCCATTGATATACGAGGCAAAAAACCGAAGATTATCTTTTTTATCGGACCTACCGGAGTTGGTAAAACCACCACAATTGCAAAGGTTGCATCCAAATTAAAAGTGGACAGCGGAAAGAGCATTGGCCTTTTAACTGCAGATACTTATCGAATTGCAGCAGAGGAACAGCTTCGAACCTACGCCAATATTCTGGATACATCCCTAACCATTATTTACGATGCGGAAGAATTGCCAAAGGCTGTGGAAAAGATTAAAAATGTGGACGTAATTTTGGTTGATACAGCAGGTTTTTCACATAAAAGTACAAGCCAAAAGGAAGACACAAAAAGATTGATAGAAGCATTACCTGATGCATACGATAAAGAAGTATATCTTGTTTTAAGCGCCACCACAAAGGGCAGAGACTTAATTGAAATTGCAAATTCCTACAAAGAAATTGCGGATTACAAATTGATTTTTACCAAACTGGATGAAACAAGCGCTTTTGGAAACTTGTACAATATCAAAATGCATACAGGAGTAGCGATTTCTTATGTAACCAATGGTCAAAACGTTCCGGATGACATTGAAGTCTTCGATGCTCAGACGGTTGTCAAGAAATTGCTTGGAGGTAATTAATATGGATCAGGCACAAGGGCTAAGAAATATTGTAAAACGGCAGAACCAGGTAAGTGCCGGTAATGCCAGAGTCATAACGGTCATCAGCGGAAAAGGTGGTGTTGGTAAATCCAATACGACTGTTAATCTTGCTGTGGAATTACAGCGCCTGGGCAAAAAAGTAATTATTTTCGATGCAGATCTTGGTTTGGCGAATGTGGAAGTTATGTTTGGAACCATTCCAAAATATAATTTAAGCGACTTGATATATCGTGGTAAGCATATACGAGAAATTATTACAGAGGGCCCGGAAGGAATCGGTTTTATTTCCGGCGGCTCAGGAATTGTTGGATTAAGAAATTTAAATCGTAATCAGATCGCCTATATTATCCAGAATCTTTCCTATCTGGACAACATGGCAGATGTGATCATTGTAGACACAGGAGCGGGAATTGCAGATAACGTGTTAGAGTTTGCTGTGGCAAGTCCGGAGGTGTTACTTGTAACCACACCGGAACCCAGTTCACTTACAGACGCTTATACTCTTTTGAAAGCGTTATACAATCACCCGGAATATGACAAGGATGGATTATTGATCCATGTTTTAACCAATAAGGTAAATTCTGTGGAAGACGGAAAGGCAGTATACAAAAAGCTGTCTTCTGTGGTAACCAAGTTTTTAAACGGTAATTTGGAACACATTGGAATGATTCCAATGGATTCTGCTGTGGAAAAAGCAATTCGTCAGCAAAAACCGGTGACCATTTCCTATCCGGATGCCAATGCATCGGAGGCCTACCGCATTTTAGCTGATAATCTTATAAATGGAAATCACAATCAGTTGGAAGTGAAAAAGAGAGGTTTGGCTCAATTTTTTGCAGGATTTATGAAGAAAAAATAAGACGAGGTACGCAACATGGTAACGGATATTATTAAAGTTGGGACAAAAATTGAAATTATGCCGGAGCCTACGGATTCCGTAAGTGATTCCGGATCCACAACAAGTTATGTCAGCATGATTCAGGATATTTTCCCAAACGGGGATCTGGAAATTGATATGCCGATTTTTCAAAGGAAATTAATTCTTTTGCATAACGGAATGCGATATAAGCTTGTTTTTATCTCCGGTAAAAATACCTATATAGCTATAGGAGAAGTGGTGGATCGATACAAATCCGAGAACCGGTATCTTCTTCGTGTGGAATTAAAAACCCAGCCGGAGAAATTCCAGCGTCGTGAATTCTTCCGATGCGAGATTCTTTTGGATTTGGAATATATGAATTTGCCAAGGCCGGAAAATCTTGAACAATTGGATGAAATTTTAAAACTTCAGGAGCAGGACGGATTTGAACAGGAAGTGTATCCGGCATTAATTCTTGATATTAGCGGCGGCGGTATTCGTTTTGTCTCAAAGAGAGAGAATAATGTTGGGGATTATAAAAAGTTTTTGTTCAACCTTCCTGTGGAGGGGACAATGAAACATTTTGCCATACCTGGACGAATACTTGCATGTAAATTAATACAGGACAGCAAGGTGAAATACGAATGTCGCGTGGAATTCGTTAATATAGACAGTAAACAACAAGAGCAAATTATTAGATATATATTTGAAGAAGAAAGAAAAATTCGAAAACTGTCAAGAGGATGATGCAAATGAAGAAAAATATTATGATAGTAGATGACTCTGCACTCATGAGAAGGGTTATGTGTGATATAATCACTTCAGATAGTTCCTTCGAGGTGAAGGATGTTAGCAGAGATGGTCAAGAGGCTTATGAAAAAATTGTAGCCAATAAGTATGACGCCATTGTTCTTGACGTTAACATGCCTCGAATGGGAGGATTGGAATTACTAAAAAAACTTCATAAGGAAAAAATCGATGTTGTGGTTATTATGGCCAGCACATTAACCAGTGAAGGCTCCAAAGAAACCATTGAGGCATTGGAGTTGGGGGCCGTTGATTTTGTTACCAAACCGGGTAACGTTATTGAGGCCAGAGGAGAAGACTTCTCCACATCCCTTTTAAATGTGCTTAGAGCAGTGCTGAAAACACCATCACAAAGATTATCCACTCAAGCTGTTGTGGGCACCACTACCCGCAGAACAGAAACAGCTTCCAGAAGCGAGGTGACAACAAGGAGGACTTCACCAATGTCTGCACCTACTACCAGAATTAATGAAAAGCTTCCGGAACATTCTACTGTACGAAACGGGAACAAACTGGTTGCCTTAGCATGTTCAACGGGAGGACCAAAATCTTTACAAAGTGTAATACCGATGTTGCCAAAAGAAATGGACGCACCGGTTGTAATTGTTCAGCATATGCCACCGGGATTTACAAAATCCTTAGCAGACAGATTAAATGAACTTTCCAAGGTTACTGTGGCAGAGGCTCAGGACGGAGATGTATTACAAAATGGTCATGTATATATTGCGCCGGGTGGGAAACACCTTACCGTGGTAAAAAGAAACGGAGGCGGTCACATGATCAAATTGGACGATTCACCGCCTGTAGGAACATTGAAACCATGTGCGGACATTATGTACCGTTCCCTTACTACCTGCGGATACGACGAAATCTGTTGTGTGGTACTTACCGGAATGGGCGCTGACGGAGCACAGGGTATCCTGGATCTGAGAAAACGCAAACCGGTTTTTACCATTTCCCAAAGTGCGGAAACCTGTGTGGTTTATGGCATGCCTAAAGCAGTTGCTGAGGCCGGTCTTTCAAATAAAGTAGTTCCATTAGAACAAGTTGCATCAACAATCATTATGAATGTGGGGGTACAGTAAGTATGGATGTAAGCCAGTATCTTGAGATTTTTATTGACGAGACCAGTGAGCATATTCAGAATCTTAGCGATTGCATTATGTCATTGGAACAGGAACCAGACAACAAAGACACCATTAATGAAATATTCAGGGCTGCGCACTCTTTGAAAGGTATGGCAGGTACAATGGGATTCAAGAGAATGCAACACTTGACCCATGATATGGAAAATGTATTTCAGGAAGTTCGTTCCGATAAGATTAAAGTGACCGGACCGATGATTGATATTTTGTTCCAGTGCCTTGATGCCATTGAAGGTTATCTTGATACCATTAAGAATACTTCAGATGAAGGTACCGAAGATAACGAAGCAATCATCAACAATTTAAATGATATTTTAAATGGTGGCGATGGTACAGGATCAGCAGCACCGGCTGCAGCAGAACCGGAAGCTGAAAAGGCGGAAGAAACAGCCGCATCAGAAGAGTCAGCAGAAGGTTTCACATTAAAGTTCCTTGATGACGATTTAAGCGATCAGGATAAGGATGCTTTAAAAGAAAAAGAAGAATCCGGTCAGAACGTTTACGGTTTGACTGTTTATATTGACAATAACTGTCTTTTAAAATCAGCCAGAGCATTCCTTGTTTTCAAAGCAATGGAAGAACTTGGTGAGATTATTTATTACAATCCTGCATCACAGGATATTGAAGACGAAAAATTTGAATTTGATTTCAGCTTTTTTGTTGCAACCGATCATGAACTGGATGAACTGATCAGTGCAGCAAAGACTGTTTCTGAAATTGAAGAAGCAGTAGGTAAGAAGATTACCCTTGCTGATTTTGAAAAAGAAGAGCCGGTAAAAGAAGAAAAACCGGCAGTAAAAGAGACCAAGCCTGCGCCTGCAGCAAAACCTGCACCTGCAGCAAAGAAAGCCGGAAAACCGGCAGCAACCAACAAACCGGTAACCAGTCGAACCATCCGAATTGATATTGAAAAACTGGATACCTTAATGAATCAGGTTAGTGAGTTGATTATTGCAAAGAACTCCATTGTTTCCATTTCATCCGCAAATGACGGAGCGGGAGTTCAGAGCCAGTCCTTTACAGAGCAGATTGAATACCTTGAAAGAATCACTACAAGCCTTCATGAGTCTGTTATGAAAGCTCGAATGGTTCCGATTGAAAGTGTTGTAAATAAATTCCCACGTATGATCAGAGACTTATCCAAGACTTTGGACAAACCGATGGAACTTGTTATGACCGGTGAAGATACAGAACTTGACAGAACTGTAGTTGACCAGATCGGTGACCCACTTCAGCATTTGCTTCGTAACTCTGCAGACCATGGACTTGAAAATGCCGCACTTCGTATGGAGCGTGGAAAACCTGAAACAGGACACATTTTCTTAAATGCGTACCAGGAAGGAAACAACGTTATCATCGAAGTTGGTGACGATGGTAACGGTATTGATACACAGAGCGTTAAGGAAAAAGCCATCGAACGTGGAATTGTTTCCGCAGAGCAGGCAGAAACCTTAACCAAAAAAGAAATTATCGACTTCTTATTTATGCCAAGTTTCTCAATGGCAAAGAAGATTTCTGATATTTCCGGACGAGGCGTAGGTCTTGACGTTGTTAAATCCAACATTGAAGCTTTAGGCGGAGACGTTGAAGTGAAAACAACTCTTGGAGAAGGTTCCAAGTTTATTGTTCGCTTGCCGTTAACCCTTGCCATTATTCAGGCTTTGATGGTTGAAATTGAAAATGAAAAATATGCCATTGCACTTGGCTCAATTCAGAATATTGAAGATATTCCGGTTGAGGATGTGAAGTATGTTCAGGCCAAGGAAGTAATTACCTTACGTGGTTCCGTTATTCCTTTGATTCGTCTTGATGAAATTCTTGACGTTGAAAGAGAAGATCCGGAAGCAGAGAAGAACAAGACATCACTTACCGTTGTTGTTGTTAGAAAGGGAGACAATTACGCAGGACTTGTAATTGACCGTCTCATTGGTCAGCAGGAAATCGTTATTAAATCTCTTGGAAACTATATTAACAACAATAAGATTATCAGTGGCGCAACAATTCTCGGTGATGGTGAAGTTGCCCTGATTTTGGATGCCAATACTTTAATTTAGGAGGAATGAAACATGCCAAGTAAAGCAAATGTAGTGACCACAGATAGTAATAAGAAACAATATATTGTTGTAAAAATTGGCAGCGAGCAGTACGGAATCGATATCAGCTATATTGATAATATTGTTCGTATGCAGAAAATTACAAGAGTCCCAAAAGCTCAACCGTATTTCAACGGATGCATCAACCTTCGTGGTGATGTGGTGCCGGTAATGAGTATCAGAAAGAGAATGGGATTAAAAGCAGATGAATTTACCAATAATTCCAGAATCATTATTTTAAAGATGGAAGAACATGGAAACCTTGGTGTTATTGTAGATATGGTACGTGAGGTGGTAGTTCTTGGACCGGAAGATATTGATAGCTACAATCCGGAAACCCGTGATGAAAAGAGTCAATTCATTAAAGGAATCGGTAAAAATAATGGTCAGTTAATTTCATTGCTTGAAGTTAATTCTATTATTGAAGAGAAAGAGAACGTTTAAGATAAGTGCACAGTGGGGCCATAGATTATGACCTCACTGTTGTTATGCTTTAAGGAGGGCGTATGGCAGATTATAATCTTGAAGACATTAATAATATATATTTTGATGTTTTAAAAGAAATCGGAAACATTGGAGCCGGAAATGCAACCACTGCGATTGCTTCCATGCTTCAGCTGAGACTGGATATGAAAGTTCCGAACGTTCAGCTTTTAACGTTCCCGGAACTTGGCGGTGCAGTCGGCGGAGAAGAAGAGCAGATTGTTGGAATTTATTTGGGAGTGGAAAGTGACATTACAGGAAGTATGATGTTCCTTCTGAAATATGATTCCGCAAGATTTTTAGTTAACAAGCTTATGATGAAACCGGAAGATTACGTAGGCGAATTCGATGAAATCGAAATGTCTGCATTAAAAGAGATTGGAAACATCATTGCAGGTTCATACCTGTCTGCATTAGCTTCCATGACCAATATGACAATTACGCCATCTGTTCCGTATATTGCCATTGATATGGCTGCGGCTATTTTAAGTGTGCCGGCTATTCAATTTGGTCAGTATGGAGATAATGCATTGTTGATCCAAACAGAGTTTGGAGATGATGTGATGATTGATGGATATTTTATTTTGTTACCGGAGCTGGAATCTTATTCTAAGATTCTTAGTTCTCTTGGAATTCAGGTCTAAGGAGTTAATGGATGAGTCAGACGATTAAAGTAGGAATGGCAGATTTAAAAACCGGAAAAGATACGGATATGATCACAACTCTTGGACTGGGTTCATGTATTGGAATCGCCTTATACGATCCGTCTACAAAAATAGGTGGACTTGCTCATATCATGTTACCGGACAGTACTGCAATTAAAGGTTCAAATAACATTGCGAAATTTGCAGATACAGGTATCGTGGAATTGTTTAATCAAATGATTAAAATGGGAGCTAAGAAACCTAGAATAACAGCCCGAATTGCAGGAGGAGCGAAAATGTTCGCCGTCAGCGGTAATTCTACCATTGGTAATGTAGGTGAAAGAAACGCGGAAAGCGTTCGTAAAACATTAAAAAAGCTTGGAATCAGACTTGTGGCAGAGGACTGTGGATTAAATTATGGTCGTACTGTAGAGTTGTATTGCGACACCGGAAAATTTTTAATTAAATCTGTTGGAAAACCGGTGAAAGAAATCTAGAATCGATAAATTGTCAAAAGGGTGGAAGTAGGATGAAGAAAAACTTAAAAACAAGAGCAATCCCATCTGTATGTATGCTGGCCGCCGGCTTTATTCGGTGTGTTTTTGCGGCTGTTTATCGAGAAGAGTTGATTTTTTTCCTGTGGACCTTGATTTTGGTCATGGTGATTTTTTTGATCATAGGTCACATAGTGAAATTTTTTCTAGACAGGAACTTCAAAGAAATGATTGAAGATGCACCTGTTGTATTTGAGGATGAGGGAGAAGAAAAAGAATTAGAGAATATAGACGAAAACCAACCAAATGACGAGGGTGTTTTTGTGACGCAAAAGAATCCGGATAATCTCGGGGGAGAAGAGACGACTGAGCAATAAATAGGTGGAGGAATTTACTAAATGAAGGCGGATGAAAAAGAAAAGTTATGGCAGACCTATCGGCAACAGCCGACCGCTGAACTACGTGAACAACTGATAATTGAATACTCACCACTTGTGAAAATCGTAGCCGGACGATTGGGAATGTACCTTGGGGGCAATGTGGAACATGAAGATCTTGTAAGTTACGGAATTTTTGGACTGATTGACGCCATTGATAAATTCAATCTGGAAAAAGAGGTTAAATTTGAAACCTATGCAAGTTTAAGAATTCGCGGATCTATTTTAGATCAGATTCGTAAAATGGATTGGATACCAAGGACAATCAGACAAAGGCAACGTAAAGTGGACGATGCCATGAAAGCAATTGAAAGCCGTCTTGGCCGTGTGGGCTCAGATGATGAAATTGCTGCAGAGCTTGGTCTTTCTCTGGATGAATACCTGGAGTGGCAAAATCAAATGAAGGTGACCAATTTGGTTTCCTTAAACGATTTTGAAGAACAGGGACCGGAACCGGTGATGGATTCCAGACACAACAGCCATTTTGCCGAACCGGAAAAGGCAATGGAGAAATCCGAATTAAAAGTTGCCCTGGCAAACAGCCTTGAACTTTTAACGGAAAAAGAAAAGCAAGTTATTTTATTCTATTACTACGAAGAAATGACTTTAAAGGAAATCAGCTTGGTTTTAGAGGTCTCCGAATCTCGAATTTCGCAGTTGCATACAAAGGCGTTGCAGAAAATGAAAAAAACCATGGGTGATTATGTGAATATTTTATACGATTAAATTTTGGGGGACTTGCTTATGGGTAACGGATACGCTCAACTTGTTGTTAAAAATGACGTCACTTATGTGAAAGTTATGCCTGCGTCCAATCAGGGAAGAGCACTGGATATCTCTGATCTGACCAACTATCTGGATAAGAATTTATTAACAGATTATAATATTAAGGAATTGGCGAATTTATGTAATGAAGCCGATGGAAGTACGGAGGTGCGCGTTGGCGCAGCTCCTTTTCGTCCATTTGACGAAATGATTGATATGGAAGTATCACTGGATAAAATGTACGCCAGCTGCAGAATGTTTCCACCATCGGAAGGCGGTGCGCTATTAGGCGAAGAGGATATTATAAAACATCTGATGCAAAACAGGGTAAAACGTGGCGTAGATCGGGATGCTATTCGTTCGTTTTTGGCCAATCGCCAATATAATACAGAATATATTTTTGCAAAGGGAATTCCGGTAAGAGAGGGAAAAGACGGTGAAATCAAATATCTTTTCAATACCTCATTAAATACCAAGCCGGCCACCAACCCGGACGGAACTGTGGATTATCATCATTTAAATACGGTGAGTCTTGTAAAAAAAGGTCAGGTCCTGGCCACTTTAACAAAAGCCGACTACGGACAAAGCGGCACCACCATTTTTGGTGAAGAGGTAAAACCTCACAGTGTATCGGAAGTACAATTTGATTACGGCAATAATATTACCGTTTCCGAGGATGGGATGTCACTGATTTCAGATGTTGACGGCCATGCCAACCTGGTGGATAAAAAGGTGTTTGTATCCAATGTTTTGGAAATTCCCGCAGATGTGGATACTTCCACCGGAGACATTGAATATGCCGGAAGCGTTTTGATAAAAGGCAATGTAAAAAGCGGATTTAAGGTTAGCGCTCAGGGTGATGTAATTGTAGAAGGCGTTGTGGAAGGCGCCGTTATTTCCTGCGATGGCCAGATTATTATAAAGCGTGGCGTTCATGGAATGAATAAGGGCGTTTTGGACTGTAAAGGTAATATTATTTGTAAATTTATAGAAAACGCAAAAGTATTCTGCGGCGGTTATTTGGAGACCGAAGGAATTTTACACAGTAAGGTATCTGTTTATTCAGAAATCAAAGTCCGTGGTAAAAAATCTATGGTGGCCGGCGGTGTCATTCGAGCAGGCTATTTGATTGATGTTTTAACTCTCGGATCTGAAATGGGTGCCCAGACCCTTGTGGAGGTTGGCGTGAATCCGGGAAAAAAGGCCAGATATCTGGAAATGAAGGAAGTACTTGGAGAAAAGACAAAAGAAGGAAACCAGCTAAAGACCATTTTAAAAACATTTCAACAAAAATTGGCAGATGGGGTTCAACTTTCTCCGGATAAAATGGTATACTTAAAAAAGATTGCATCTCAGTACAAAGAACTTTCGGAAGAAATTAAAAATCTTTCAGAGAAGCTTGAGGTAATGCACCAAGAAATCTCGGAAAGTAAAGGTGCAAGAGTGAAAGTGGAAAAGGATGTTTATCAGGGGGTAACCATAACCATTTCTGATGTCAGCACAACAACAAAGGGTACAAGGGCTCATTGCCAGTTTGTTTGTGAAGGCGGAGAGATTGTGGTGAAGAATCTATAGTGAGAAAGGAGTGAGTTTTATGTCCATAAGACCGGTGGATTTTAATGGAATGATGCAACGCAGTCAGGATGTTAGCACTCTGAAACAGAACGAAGATCAAAGGCCTGTAGTTGAGCAAATGCAAATCGAAAGAAAAGAGGAGCAGAAACAGAATCAACGCATGCATCAGGTGAATCAGTCTGACAAGAAAGATGAAGCACAGACGAAATACGATGCAAGGGATGAAGGCAAGAACAAGTATTTTGCCAACAAAAACAAGAAAAAGAAAGAAGAAAAAGTTGATAAGGTCATTCCGAAAAACCAGGAACATGGTGGATTTGACATCAAGATTTAAGGGTAGGGAACATGGGTTTTTTAGAAGCATTATTAATTATTATCGGAGTATTATTTATCGTAGGAAGCTTTTTTGTTGCAGATAAGTTGTCCGATAAAGATGTAAAACAGATTGCCGCTTTAAGTGAAGCACAATTAAAAACAATTGTAGATAAAGAAATCGAAGCTGCAAAGGAAAGAATCCAAAGCGCTGTGGACGAAGTGGTGGATGAAACCGAAGACAAGGCGGAATTAATGATGGAAAAGGAAAGTAATTCCAAGATTATGGCCATCAGTGAATATTCCGATACGGTTTTGGAATCCATTAACAAGACACATAATGAAGTTATGTTTTTGTATGATATGTTAAACAACAAATATTCAGAACTTACAGATTATGCCAATGAACTTTCCGGCCTTCAGGGACGTCTTGACAGCTTTCAAACTGAGGTGAACGAGACCTTAAAGGAAAAAGAAGTGGAAAAAGCAGCTGAAATTTCTGCGGAAGAGATTGAGTATCCGGTAGAAACAGTGAAAGAAGAAACTGTAGAGCAGCCGGAAAGCGAAGAGGAAGAAGTAGTAGTGGATAAGGACAACCTTTTATCCCATAAGAGTGAAATCTTAGATTGCTATGAACAGGGAATGACTGAAGTTGAGATTGCAAAGAAATACGGCCTTGGTATTGGCGCGGTACGTCTTGTGGTTGAACTGTACAAAGGGGAAAGATAAGCATGAAGTTTAAATACTATTTAAGAGGCGTCGGTATGGGAATTATTTTTACCACCCTGGTGTTAACGGTAGCTTTTTCCCATTATAAACCGACCCTTTCGGCGGATGAAATCCGTGAGGAAGCCAAAAAACTCGGCATGGTGGAAGGAGACGAAAGTGCCTCCGGTAATGCAGTGGAGAAAAAGAATTCCACAACCACAACCACAAAGACAGGCACCAAAACCACCACCACAAAAACAACTACGGAAGAACCTTCTGAAAAGGATAAAGAAGATTCGAAGAAGTCCGAAGATTCTAAGGAGTCCAAAGACGATAAAAAAGAATCCAAAACCGATTCTAAGAAATCGGAAGAATCTTCAGAAGACAGCAACATTAAGGTGGTTGTAACCGGTGGAGAGGTTTCCGATGTGGTTAGCGAACGACTGGAAGAAAAAGGTCTTGTAAAAGACGGTGGAGATTATAATGCGTGGCTGGTACGTCACGGATACGACAACTCCATACGGCCGGGAGTGTATTATATAGAAGAAGGATCTTCCTACAAGGAAATTACAAAAATACTTTCCAGAGATAATTAAAACAGAACTTGCATGGTTTCTAAAGATATGCTATACTATCGTAGTCTGAGCGTATCTTGTGAACATGCAAGTTTTTTGCTTGGATAGAACATATTAATTTTAGCAATCACATAAGTGGACCTGTAAGATGGTGCCTAGGTTTTTTGCAGGGAGGAAGCTTATGGAAGAATGAACCAATGGAGGTAAGTAAAATGGGCGTAATTTCAATGAAACAGTTATTAGAAGCAGGTGTTCATTTCGGACATCAGACAAGAAGATGGAATCCTAAAATGGCTCCATACATCTACACAGAGCGTAACGGAATCTACATTATCGATTTACAGAAATCTGTAGGTAAAGTAGACGAAGCTTACAAAGCAATTTCTGACATCGCTGCTGATGGTGGTACTATTCTCTTTGTAGGAACAAAGAAACAGGCACAGGAAGCTATCCAGACAGAAGCAGAGCGTTGCGGAATGTTCTATGTAAATGAAAGATGGCTTGGAGGAATGCTTACAAACTTCAAGACAATCCAGAGCCGTATCAAGAGATTGAAAGCAATCGAAAAGATGCAGGAAGACGGAACATTTGACGTATTACCTAAGAAAGAAGTTATTGAACTTAAGAAAGAATTAGCAAAACTTGAAAAGAATCTTGGCGGAATCAAAGATATGAAGAAGATTCCGGATGCTATTTTTGTAGTAGATCCTAAGAAGGAAAGAATTTGTATTCAGGAAGCTCATACACTTGGTATTCCTCTTATCGGAATTGCAGATACCAACTGTGATCCGGAAGAGTTAGATTATGTAATTCCAGGTAACGATGATGCTATCCGTGCAGTGAAATTAATCGTTTCCAAGATGGCTGATGCTGTAATCGAAGCTAACCAGGGTGAAGCTGTTTACACAGAAGAAGTTGAAGTTGGTGAAGAACCATCTATGGAAGAAGTTGCAGAATAATCGAAGCTAATTAATGGAGGAACGAATCATGGCTATTACAGCAAGTATGGTAAAAGAATTAAGAGAACTTACCGGTGCAGGAATGATGGACTGTAAGAAAGCTCTTGGAGAAACAAACGGTAACATGGACGAAGCTGTTGAGTTCTTAAGAAAGAACGGACAGGCGAAGGCAGAAAAGAAAGCAAGCAGAATCGCTGCAGAAGGAATCTGCTGTGTTGCTGTTGACGGAGATACAAAAGCAGCAGTTGTTGAAGTTAACTCTGAAACAGACTTCGTTGCTAAGAATGAGAAATTCCAGACATTTGTTAAGGGTGTAGCTGATAAGGCATTAACAACAAGCGCAACTGATATTGACGCTTTCCTTGCAGATAAATGGGATGGAGCAAAGACTATTTCTGAAGAATTGGTTGAGCAGATTGCTACAATCGGAGAAAAATTAAGCATTCGTCGTTTCGAAAAGGTAGAAGCAACCAACGGTTGTGTAGTATCTTACGTACACGGTGGCGGAAGAATCGGTGTTATTGTGGAAGCTGAAACAGCAACTGTAAATGACACTGTAAAAGAGGCATTAAACAACCTTGCAATGCAGGTTGCAGCTATGAATCCTAAATATGTTGATCGTAGTGAAATTTCTGCAGATTACATTGCTCATGAGAAAGAAATTTTACTTGCTCAGATCATGAACGATCCAAAAGAAAGCCAGAAACCGGAAAAAGTTATTAACGGAATGATCGAAGGTCGTGTAAACAAAGAATTAAAAGAGATTTGTTTAGTAGATCAGGTATACGTTAAGGCTGAAGATGGAAAACAGACTGTTGCAAAATACTTAGAGCAGATTTCTAAAGAAGTTGGAAGCACAGTTAGCATTAAGAGATTCGTTCGTTTTGAAACAGGCGAGGGAATGGAAAAGAAGAATGAGGACTTTGCAGCTGAAGTTGCAGCACAGATGAACGCATAGTTTTCTTGGATGAGAATGATTTATAAGACCCTTGAAGAATTGTTTTCTTCAAGGGTTTTCTTTTTTTGTTGAATCAAGAAAACAATTTTGATATAATGTACTAGGTAATTTAATGTAAACATGTCGTTGTCTATTTTATTATCTATGATAGAATAAGAAATGGTGTGTAGACAGGAGGATAGTGTGAGTGATAATCCTATTATAGGGATAAAGGAACAGCAACGCCGCCGCCGCCGAATCAATCGCATGAAGACGACTTTGATTTGGATACTCGCCGGCTGGATGGTTCTTTCTTTTATTGCGGTAATTGTACTTTCCTGTCAGGTCTTCTCATTAAATAAGAGGTTTAATCATTTATATGAATATATAACTTCTTCATCGGGTAATACAGTTGTAGAAGAAGCACAGGACAGTGATCTGGTGGAAATAGGTGACAATTTTGAAGATGCACCAACTATCTTTGATACTGAAGAGAGTACGCAAAACGGTGAAAAGCGGGTCTATCTGACATTTGATGATGGGCCTAGCGAAAACACTGGTGAAATTTTGGATATCCTCAAAGAAAAGGATGTGAAGGCAACCTTTTTTGTGGTTGGACGAACAGATGAGAAATCAAAAGCACTATATAAGCGTATAGTAGATGAGGGACATACCATTGGACTTCATTCCTATTCTCATAAGTATTCAAAAATCTATTCATCACTGGAAAATTACCAGCTAGATTTAGCTAAATTGGATAATTTAGTTTATGAAACAACAGGATTTCGTACGAAGTTTATTAGATTTCCGGGTGGAAGTTCCAATAAAGTCAGCGATGTTGATATGAATGATTTTATTGAACTTGTTACTCAGAAAGGATATGTATACTTTGATTGGAACGTTGCAAATGGTGATGCAACTTCAAATAAATACAGTCCCGCTGAACTTAGGAAAAACGTATTAAAGGGTGTGAAATACCATAATCAGTCTGTTGTTTTGATGCATGATGCATCAAATAAAAATTCCACGGTGGAAAGCCTTCCGAAGTTAATCGATTCACTTCGTAAAGATGGATACGAGTTGCTTCCTATCGATGAGAATACAAAACCTGTACAGCACGTGTCCGTGGACAGCGTGGTTAACGATTAAAAGAAAATATTTGGAGGTATTTTTTAATGAGTTTTTTTAAGGATTTTACAGATGATTTAACAAAGGCAGTGAATGAAATGATGCCTGGAGAAGAAGCCACAGATAGCCTGGAAGAGGAAATGTTACTTGATACAGAGGAAACTGAAGCTGAAAAGACAGAAGAAGTAGAAAAAGTTGATTTCTTTAATGAAGACACTACTTCAGCAGATTCAGAACCTGAAAAAGAAGAAAAGGTAGAAGAGAAGGTAACCTTCCATGAGAATACAGTGACTCCACCGGTAAGTCCATTTGTTTCTTCACCATTAAAGCCGGTAGGAGCACCAACAAGTACACCAAGCAGTCATATAACATCACACAAGAGTGCAACAGAAGAGAATGCGGTTATTACAGAAGGAATGAAGATTGTTGGTAACTTAGAGTCCACAGGATCTGTAGAAGTACGTGGAGTTGTAGAAGGAGATGTTAGCTGTAAAGGTAAATTAGTAGTTACCGGAGTAATTACCGGAAATACCAATTCAGCAGAATTTTTTGCTGACAATGCAAAAGTACAGGGTGAAATTACAGCAGAAGGAACCGTTAAGATTGGTGCCGGTTCTGTTATTATCGGTAATGTATCAGCCACATCTTCTGTAGTTGCAGGAGCTGTTAAGGGAGATATTGATGTTCAGGGACCTGTTGTTGTAGATACATCTGCAGTTGTTATGGGTAACATTAAGTCCCGTTCTGTTCAGATTAACAATGGAGCTGTCATTGAAGGATTCTGTTCACAGTGCTACTCTGATATTGATGTTCAGAACATTTTTGGATAAGGAGAAGAAACATGAAGAGGGTTTTACTTAAATTAAGCGGGGAAGCTTTGGCCGGTGAAAAACATACCGGATTTGACGAGGCTACGGTAATTTCAGTTGGAAAACAGGTGAAGCAGCTTGTGGACGACGGTGTGGAAGTTGGTATCGTGATTGGCGGTGGTAATTTCTGGAGAGGAAGAACCAGCGAGAATATGGATCGTACCAAAGCAGATCAGATTGGTATGCTTGCCACAGTAATGAATTGTATTTATGTTTCCGAAATTTTTCGAAGTCTTGATATGAAAACGGCTGTTTTAACACCGTTTGAATGCGGATCTTTTACCAAATTATTCTCAAAAGATCGTGCAAATAAATATTTTGGAAAAGGTATGGTGGTATTTTTTGCCGGAGGAACCGGACATCCTTACTTTTCCACAGATACTGCCACCGTGCTTCGTGCAGTGGAAATTGAAGCAGACGTAATTCTGCTTGCCAAGGCCATTGACGGTGTATATGACAGTGATCCAAAGACCAACAAAGATGCAAAACGCTATGACAGTGTTTCCATTCAGGAAGTCATTGACAAGCAATTGGCAGTGGTAGATTTAACTGCATCCATTATGTGCATGGAGCAAAAGATGCCGATGTACGTATTTGGTCTTTCAGAAGAAAACAGCATTGTAAAAGCGATTTCCGGTAATTTTAACGGAACGAAAGTATTAGTATAATATCGGAGGTATTTTATGGACGCTAGATTAAAACCCTTTGAAGAAAAGATGGAGAAATCTTTAAATAACCTTATTCATGAATATGGAACTATTCGTGCAGGAAGAGCCAATCCTCACGTTTTAGATGATATTCGTGTTGATTACTATGGAACACCGTCACCGTTGCAGCAGGTATCCAATATCTCTGTTCCGGAGGCAAGAATTATTCAGATTCAGCCATGGGATGCTTCTTTATTAAAGGAAATTGAAAAGGCCATCAACATGTCTGACCTTGGAATTAATCCAACCAACGACGGTAAGATGATCCGTTTGGTATTCCCTGAACTTACCGAGGAACGTCGTAAGGAATTATCCAAAGACGTTAAGAAAAAAGGTGAGGAAGGCAAAGTTGCTCTTCGAAACATTCGTAGAGATGCCATTGATACCATTAAGAAAGCAGCAAAGGCCGAAGATTTATCTGAGGATGTGGTAAGTGACATTGAAGATGATATTCAGAAGTTAACTGATAAATTTGTAAAAAAGGTTGATCAAACAATCGAAGAGAAAACAAAGGAAATTATGACAGTATAATTAAATGGGGACAAGCGATTGCGTGTCCCCATATGTTTTGATAAGACTATGAGAGAATTAAAGCATTTAGCCATTATATTAGATGGCAATGGACGATGGGCCAAGAAAAGAGGGCTTCCTCGTACCATGGGACATGTGCAGGGTGCAAAGAATGTGGAAAAGGTTTGCCGACTGTGTCATGCCAAGGGAATTAAATATTTGACCGTTTATGCATTTTCCACAGAAAACTGGAAACGTCCGGAGGATGAAGTAAAGGCCATTATGGGGTTGCTGAATCAATATCTGGACTCCTGTATTAAAACATCTAAGAAAGACAACATGAGGGTGCGTCTTTTGGGAGACCGTGAAGGCTTGAAAGAGATTCTTCCAAAGATTGAAGAACTGGAAGAAATTTCCAAGGATAACGACGGTCTTCAGCTTCAGATTGCAGTGAATTACGGTTCTCGAAATGAAATTACAAGAGCCGTGAAAGATATTGCAAAAGAGGTAAAAGAAGGCACTTTAGAAATAGAAACTATTGATGAAGATCTGATTTCCAATCATCTTGATACAGCAGGAATTCCAAATCCTGATATTATGGTTCGTACAAGCGGAGAACTTCGCTTGTCCAATTACCTTTTATGGCAGCTGGCCTATTCGGAGTTTTATTTTACCTCCTGTGCCTGGCCGGATTTTGATGAAGAAGAATTGGATAAGGTGATTGCATCTTATGAAAATAGAGACCGAAGATTCGGCGGAATTAAGGAGGAATAATTCCATGTTTAAGACAAGATTGATCAGTGGAATTGTATTGGTGATAATTGCCCTGGTTTTAATTATTACAGGTGGCGATGTGTTACTTTGCAGTATGGGTATTGTATCCTGTATTGGAATGTTTGAACTTTACAGAGTATTTAAAATCGAAAAAAATGCCCTGGGTTATGCGGGATATGTTGTTTTGGCAGTCTATTATCTGGATTTGAAATTCCATTTTATACCGGATATGATGATGCTGGTGATTGGTGCATTGATGCTGATTTTGGCAGTTTATGTATTTTCATTTCCAAAATATCATGCAAATCAAATGATGGCTGCGTTTCTTGGAGTGATTTATGTGGGAATGATGATTTCCTATGTCTATTTAACAAGAATGTTGCCAATGGGAAGCTTTTTTGTATGGCTGATCTTTTTATCCTCCTGGGGATGCGATACCTGTGCTTACTGTGCAGGAAGATTATTTGGTAAGCATAAAATGGCGCCGATTCTCAGCCCGAAAAAAACGGTGGAAGGAGCCGTTGGTGGAGTGATCGGAAGCGTTCTTTTAACGCTGTTGTATGGATTGATTATGAAAAACTTTTTCGAAATCGATGAAAAAGTGTTATTGATTATGATGGTGGCCACATTTATCGGTTCTTTCATTTCTATGGTGGGAGATTTGGCCGCATCTGCAATTAAGAGAAATTACGAAGTAAAGGATTATGGAACTTTGATTCCGGGTCATGGCGGTATTCTTGACCGCTTTGACAGTGTGTTCTTTACAGCACCGATTATTTATTACATTGCGGTGCATTTATTGAAGTAGGAGACGATATGAAGAATATTGCGATTTTAGGATCCACAGGTTCCATAGGAACCCAGACCCTTGATATTGTTTCTCTGCATGAAGAGTTTCATGTGGTGGCTCTGGCTGCCGGTAAGAACATTGAATTACTGGAGAAGCAGGTAAGAAAATATAAACCCATGCTGGTCAGTGTTTGGGAGGAAAAGGATGCGAAAAAGCTTTCTGAGAATCTGAGAGACCTGGACATTACCGTGGAATACGGTATGGAGGGCCTTTTAAAGGTGGCCACTATAAAAGAAAGCGATATTCTTGTAACTGCCATTGTGGGTATGCTGGGCATTCGTCCTACCATTGCAGCAATGGAGGCTGGAAAGGATATTGCTCTTGCTAACAAGGAGACGCTGGTAACTGCGGGTCATATTATTATGCCTTTGGCAAAGGAAAAAGGTGTTTCCATTTTGCCGGTGGATAGTGAACATTCTGCAATTTTCCAGTGTCTGGAAAAGCATACAGAGAATCCGGTAAAACATATTTGGTTAACCGCTTCCGGCGGTCCTTTTCGTGGAAGAACCAAAGAGCAGCTAAAAGATGTTACCATTGAAGATGCCTTAAATCATCCAAACTGGTCCATGGGTAAAAAGATTACCGTGGATTCTGCCACCATGGTGAACAAAGGTCTTGAGGTAATGGAGGCAAAATGGTTGTTTGGTGTGGATGTTGATCGGATTAAGGTATTGGTACATCCTCAGAGCGTGCTTCATTCTGCGGTGGAATATATGGACGGAGCGGTGATTGGTCAAATGGGAACTCCGGATATGCATCTGCCTATTCAGTATGCCCTTTGTTATCCAAAAAGAGAGGCCCTTCCCTATGAAAGCCTTGACTTTTACACCTTAGGGCAAATGACCTTTGAAAAGCCGGATGAAGATACCTTTCGCGGATTGTATTTGGCAAAAGAAGCCTTGAAGAAAGGTGGAAATATGCCAACGGTCTTCAATGCGGCAAATGAAATGGCAGTGGCCATGTTTTTAAATCGTAAAATTAAATTTTTAGAAATTGTGGAAATTATAGAGAGTTGTATGCAGGAAGTCGGTTTTCAGCAGTGTCCTACCGTTGAGCAGATTTTAGAGACGCAAAAAGAAACCGAAGGATATATAGAAAGCAGGTGGAAACGTTGAGCATTGTAATTGCGATTATTATTTTCAGTATTATTATATTGTTCCATGAGCTGGGACATTTTCTTTTGGCAAAAGCCAACGGGATTCGTGTAAATGAATTTAGCCTCGGCCTTGGACCGACCTTAGTGGGTTTTACCAAGGGAGAAACCAAATACAGTATTAAATTATTGCCTTTTGGTGGTGCCTGTATGATGGAAGGGGAAGATAACGAAAGTGAAGATTCCCGTGCATTTAACAACAAATCTGTACTAGGCAGAATCAGTGTTGTGGCTGCCGGACCTATTTTTAATTTTATTATGGCCTTTACCTTTGCAGTGGTGGTAGTTGCCATCCTTGGCTTTGGAAAATGTGAAGTTGGAAGCGTGAAACCGGGATACAGTGCTGCAGAAGCAGGTATCCAGGAGGGCGATGAGATTATTCGTCTTGGAAATAAAAGGATTCATTTATTTAAGGAGCTTGCGTTTTATACCTACGTTCACCAGGATGAGGATATTGATGTAACTCTGCTTCGTGACGGAAAGGAAAAGACCGTTACTTTAAAGCCGACTTACGATAAAAAAGAAAAACGCTATGTTATCGGTATTACCGGTGCAGGTTATGAGAAGGGAAATGCTCTTCAGGTTTTAAAATATGGTTTTTATGACGTAAAATATTATATTGACACCACCCTAACCAGTTTGAAACTGTTGATCACCGGTGGAGTCAGTCTCAATGATTTGTCCGGCCCTGTAGGTATTGTATCCACTATTGGTGATGCCTATAATGATGCTAAGCCCGGCGGCGCATTGCTGGTATTTTTAAATTTGTCTGTAATGGTAATTCTTTTATCAGCAAACCTTGGAGTCATGAATTTACTCCCAATTCCGGCCCTTGACGGCGGGCGTCTGGTATTTTTAATTGTGGAAGCCATTCGAGGTAAAAAGATGAATCCTGACAAAGAGGGTATGATTCATTTTGTGGGACTTCTTATATTACTTGCCTTAATGGTGGTTGTAATGTTTAACGATTTTCGAAAGTTTTTTGTGTAGGTTGTAGATAGGTTGTAGATATGAAAAGAAGAGTCAGTAGAGAAATTGCCATTGGAAATGTAAAAATAGGTGGAAATCATTCCATTAAGATACAGTCCATGACAAATACAAAAACAGAAAATGTGGAAGCCACCGTGGCACAGATTTTGGCACTGGAAGAAGCCGGATGCGAAATTATCCGATGCGCAGTTCCAAATGAAGAGGCTGCAGTAGCTTTAGAAGAAATAAAAAAGCAAATCCATATTCCGCTGGTGGCAGATATTCATTTTGACTATCGTCTTGCCATTATGGCTATGGAGCATGGAGCAGACAAGATTCGAATCAATCCGGGAAATATTGGTGGAATTGAAAAGATCAAAGCGGTTGTAAAAGAGGCAAAGAAACGTAACATTCCAATTCGTGTAGGTGTGAATTCCGGTTCACTGGAGGCGGATCTGGTAAAAAAATATAATGGCGTTACTGCAGAAGGAATTGTGGAAAGCGCCATGGACAAGATTCATATCATTGAGAATCTTGGCTATGACAATCTTGTGGTAAGCATTAAAACTTCCAACGTATTAATGTGTTTAAAGGCCCATGAATTAATTGCGGATCAAATGGATTATCCCCTTCATGTGGGAATTACCGAGGCTGGAACCTTAACTGCAGGAAACATTAAATCTGCCGTGGGACTGGGATTGATTTTGCATGAAGGAATCGGTGATACGGTTCGTGTTTCATTGACCGGAGATCCAATCAATGAAGTACTTAGTGCCAAACACATTTTAAAAGCATTGGATCTTCGTCACGGAGGAATTGAAGTGGTTTCCTGTCCTACCTGTGGAAGAACCAATATTGATTTGATTTCCTTGGCCAACCGGGTGGAACAAATGGTATCCGGTTACGACCTGGATTTAAAGGTTGCGGTTATGGGTTGCGTGGTTAACGGTCCCGGAGAAGCAAAAGAAGCAGACCTTGGAATTGCCGGAGGTCTTGGTGTTGGAGTCCTGATTAAAAAGGGCGAAATCATCAAAAAAGTACCGGAAGATCAGCTTCTTGAAACATTAAAATATGAATTAGACCATTGGAGTGAAGATTAAATGTCAAAAAAGCTCTTTGATGTATTTGATGAACTTAATATTGATCATGATTTATTAAATCTTTTGCAGAATGTAGAGGTGGAAAAGATTTCCACCAATTCTGCAAGAGATTTTTTGCGTATTTATATTCTTAGTCCCAGAATTATTTTTAAAAAGAATATTTACTTGCTGGAAGAGGAGTTAAAGAAGCAGATATTTAAAAACAAGGACTTGAAGGTGGTAATTAAGGAACGTTTTGCCCTTTCAAAGCAATACAATGCCAAGACCTTGTATGACGTTTATAAAGATAGCATGCTTTTGGAATTAAAACACAAGAATAATCTGTTATTCAGCGTGATGGAAACTGCCCATGTGGATTTTGAAGAGAATAACAACATGAAGGTTTCTTTGAAAAATACCATTGTTTCCAAAGAATTAGAGCCTCAGCTGGTGGAGTATTTAGATAAGGTATTCTGTGAGCGTTGCGGTTTGGAGCTGATTGTGGACACGGATTATTATGAAAATGATACTTCCCGCCACGAAGAAGAGAATGAACTGAAAATCAAGCAGCGGGTGGAAATGATTTATGAGCAGTCCTCCCTTGGACATAGTGCGGAAACAACCGCAGAAAAAGGGGCGGAAGGAAGTGCTGTCGCTACCGAAGAAGGGAAAAAAGCGCTAAGAACGTCCAAAGGTAAAACGGACAAATCCGATGCCAAGAAAATTCGTCCGGTGGTATTATCCAACAATCCGGATGTTTTGTACGGACGTGATTTTGACGACGAAGCCACCAACATTTCTGATATTGAAGGTGAAATCGGAGATGTGGCAGTGAGAGGAACCATTTTATCCTTTGATGCAAGAGAAATTCGAAATGAAAAAACCATCCTGATGTTTAATATCACGGATTTTACCGATACCATTTGTTTTAAAATGTTTGTGGCCAACGAGCAGGTGAAGGAAATCACCGATGGAGTGAAAAAAGGCGGCTTTTACAAGGTAAAAGGTGTGGTTATGACCGATAAATATGACCACGAATTAACTTTGCAGAACGTCTACGGAATTAAATCCATTTCAGATTTTCGAACCAAACGTATGGACACGGCAGTGAAAAAGAGAGTGGAATTGCATTGCCATACCAAAATGAGCGATATGGACGGCGTATCCAATGCCAAGGATATTGTAAAAAGAGCAGTGGAATGGGGCCATAAAGCCATTGCCATTACGGACCACGGCAATGTTCAGGCTTTCCCGGAGGCCTTTCATGCCATTCGGGATATGAAAGATGCAGAAACCAGAGTAATTTACGGCTGTGAAGGCTATCTGGTGGACGATACCAAAGGTATGGTGGTGAATTCCAAGGGGCAGTCCTTAGATGATACTTATGTGGTATTTGACCTTGAAACCACAGGATTGAGTGCCATTACCGATACCATTATTGAAATCGGTGCGGTAAAAGTGGTGAACGGTTCCATTGAGGATCGTTTTTCCACCTTTGTGAATCCGGGAAGGCCAATTCCTTTTAAAATCGAACAACTTACCTCCATCAATGATGAAATGGTGATGGATGCCCCGGTGATTGAGGACATTCTGCCCAAATTCATGGAGTTTTGTAGCGGTGCCATTATGGTTGCCCACAATGCAGAGTTTGACATGGGATTTATCAGTGCCGCCTGTGAACGCATGGAGATTCCATGCGATTTTACCGTGGTGGATACGGTGGAAATGTCAAGAACCTTAATTCCGACCATTGCAAAATACAAGCTGGATCAGGTGGCCAAAGCCTTAAAAATTGATTTGGGTCATCACCATCGGGCAGTGGACGATGCAGAGTGTACCGCCCATATTTTTGTGAAATTGTGTGAACGCTTAAAAGACCAAAATTGCTTTGATCTTGACAGTGCCAATGAATTGGCTAAGGCATCGGATGAAACCATTCGTAAGCTGCCACAGTTTCACGTGATTATACTGGCCAAAAACGAGACCGGAAGAATCAATCTTTACCGGTTGGTGTCCGAGTCCCATTTAAAGTATTTTCATCGTTTTCCAAAGATACCAAAAAGTCTCATTGAAAAATACAGGGAAGGCTTGATTATTGGATCTGCCTGTGAAGCGGGAGAGTTGTACCAGGCAATTATACGAAACAAATCCGGAGCTCAGATTGCAAGAATCGTGGAATTTTATGATTATTTAGAGATTCAGCCTCTTGCCAACAACGAATTTATGATTCGAGGAGAGGACCCGCTGTTTGACTCCATTGACGATATTATGAACATCAATAAGAAAATTGTAAAACTGGGTGAATCCTTCCACAAACCGGTGGTGGCCACCTGCGATGTGCATTATCTTGATCCGGAGGATGAAATTTACCGTCGTATTATTCTGGTGGGAAAAGGGTTTAAAGATGAAGATTCTGCCCTGTATCTTCGTACCACCGATGAGATGCTAAAAGAATTTGAATACCTTGGACGGGAAAAGGCCTATGAAGTGGTGGTGGAAAATACCAATAGGATTGCAGATATGTGCGAATATATTGAACCGGTGCGTCCGGATAAATGTCCCCCGGTAATTCCGGATTCGGATAAAACCCTTCGTACCATTTGTTATACCAAGGCCACATCCATGTACGGAGATCCCCTTCCGAAGGTGGTGGTGGACCGTTTGGAGAGAGAATTGACCTCCATTATCGGCAATGGTTTTGCGGTTATGTATATCATTGCTCAGAAGCTTGTATGGAAGTCCAACGAAGACGGATATTTGGTAGGTTCCAGAGGTTCCGTTGGTTCTTCCTTTGTGGCCACCATGGCAGGTATTACCGAGGTCAATCCTTTGCCGCCTCATTATTATTGCAAGGAATGTCATTACAGTGATTTTGAGTCGGAAGAGGTTAAAAAATACGCAGGAAGATCCGGCTGTGACCTTCCAAAGAAAAAATGCCCTAACTGCGGTGCAGAGCTGGTGCGTGACGGATTTGATATCCCTTTTGAAACCTTCCTTGGGTTTAAAGGAAACAAGGAGCCGGATATTGACTTGAACTTCTCCGGTGATTACCAGAGTAAGGCTCATAAGTATACCGAGGTTATTTTTGGTTACGGACAGACCTTCCGTGCCGGAACCATCGGAACTTTGGCGGATAAAACCGCTTTTGGCTATGTGAAAAATTATTACGAAGAGCGTGGCGTGCATAAGAGAACGGCGGAAATCGATCGTATTGTACAGGGCTGCGTAGGTGTTCGACGTACCACCGGGCAGCATCCGGGTGGAATTATTGTATTGCCTGTGGGAGAGGAGATATACTCTTTTACCCCGGTGCAGCATCCGGCCAACGATATGACCACCGACATTATCACCACTCATTTTGACTACCATTCCATTGACCATAACCTTTTGAAACTGGATATTCTTGGTCACGATGATCCTACCATGATTCGTATGTTGGAGGATTTAACCGGAATTGATGCAAAAGAGATTCCGTTGGATGACGAAAAGGTAATGTCCCTTTTTCAGAATACCTCGGCTTTAAATGTGACACCGGAAGATTTGGACGGTGTTCCTCTTGGATCTCTTGGTATTCCGGAATTCGGTACCGCCTTTGTTATACAGATGCTTTTGGATACCAAGCCTCAGTCCATTTCCGATTTGATTCGAATTTCCGGACTGTCTCACGGTACCGACGTGTGGCTTGGAAATGCCCAGACCTTAATTGCTGAGGGTAAGGCAGACATTGCCCATGCCATCTGTACCCGAGATGATATTATGATTTATCTCATCGGTAAGGGCGTGGAAAGTGAGCAGTCTTTTACCATTATGGAAGCAGTACGTAAGGGTAAGGGATTAAAACCGGAATGGGAAGAATTAATGAAGGAACACGGTGTTCCGGATTGGTATATCTGGTCCTGTAAAAAGATTAAATACATGTTCCCAAAGGCCCATGCGGCGGCTTACGTTATGATGGCCTGGCGAATTGCCTATTGTAAGGTGTATTATCCTTTGGCCTATTATGCAGCGTATTTTTCCATTCGTGCCAGCGCATTTAATTACGAGTTAATGTGTCAGGGACCTGAGAAGCTTCGCTATTACAAAAAGCAGATTGAAAATCAGGAAACCAAGTCCAAAAAAGACGAGGATGTATTGAAGGATATGCAAAATGTTTTGGAAATGTATGCAAGGGGATTTGAATTTTTAAAAATCGATGTGTACAAGGCTCAGGCAAGACGTGTATCCATCATTGACGGCAAATTAATGCCCCCATTAAACTCAATTGATGGAATGGGGGACAATGCGGCTGATGCTGTGGTGGAAGCAGCCAAAGACGGAGAGTTCCTGTCCAAGGATGACTTTAAGGCAAGAACCAAGGTATCTGCCTCCGTTGTGGATCTTATGGCAGATCTTGGAATTCTTGATTTACCGGAGAGCAATCAGCTTTCCTTATTTGATTTTTAATTTTTGATCACCCCTGGATTAAATGTGGTTACATTTATTTTCCCGGTGGTTGGAGTACAGTAAAACGTTGATAAATCATCAAATCTTGAGAAGTATACGTAGGAACTGGTAATGTTAATATTGGCATTATTTCCGGCGTATACTTCTTCGTATTCTGTACCGTCTGTTTTAATTCGGCAAAGGGCCGGATTCTTTTCATTCGATCTTTGATAGTAAATGGTACTTCCGTAAAGGTTAAAACAATCTACGCGGTCTGTGGTTACATAGGTCACTTCACCGGAATTCAGATTCTGTTTTGCCAAAGCATAGTTATTGGTTCCGTCCATATAATAAATATAACCTTCAGAAATAATCGGATTATAGTAATTCCCGTTGTTAACGGTGATTTCGGAATTCTCTTTTGCATCAATTCGATGCAGGTTGTGGTCGGCTTTCACGCCGGCATAGTATAAAAAGTTCTGGTCGGATTCCACTGCGATAATCGGTTCATTTACCACCTGCTCACATTCTTTGCCGTCGATTTTCACACGGTATAATGTGGAGGCCTCCTTCTTGTCGTAATGGGAGTAGTAAATGTAATCCCCAATCTGACAGGCATACAGACATGGGTCACTATCTAAAAATTCACGGTTCTTACCATTGTTATCCACCCGGCAAAGACAGTAATTCTGGATGTTTAAAAAGGAAAAATTGGTTTTCTTATCCGCGTTGTTTCTGGTGTAATAAATATAATGATCGTCTGCATTAATGTAGGCAACCCGGTCTTCCGATAATTTGGTGATATCCCCACCGGTTCTGGAGGTGGAGTATAGGGACATGCCGTCGTTCGGGTTGGCAAAATACACAACACCGTCCCGTTCGCAGAAAAATCCTCCGTTATAAAGATTTCCTCCGGAATTACCAACGTTATAGTCGGATGTATAATAAGTCTTGGAGCCTCGAATATGGAAAAAGATTCCCACACCCAAAAGAGTTACCAATAAAACTGAAATTGTTATTTTCATTACCAATGATTTCATAATTCACCTGCTTTCTACAAATATTATAGCAAAGTTTGTTCATGGGATTCCACTATTTTTTCATATATTTCAAATGGTACGTAAAGGTTTCCACGGCCTTTTCCAAGGTGAAGATAGGGCTTGTTGGAACCGTGAAAATCCGAGCCTCCGCTGATAAGAAGGTGATATTCTTTTGCAAAGTGTTTCATCAGTTGTTCTTCATTATTATGGTAAGTGGAGTACACCGCTTCAATACCGTCAAGTCCCTCTGATTTTAGGTGAGAAATCAGGGTTTCCAATTCCTTTTCTTTTAACCTATAAAGAGGCGGATGGGCGATAAAAGCCATACCCCCTGCCTCATGAATCATTTGAATGGCTTTTTCACAGGAAACCTTTTTACGTTGTACAAAGCAGCAGCAATCATCCCCAAGATATTTATCAAAGGCATGCTTTATGGATTTTACCTGATTTGTGTCAAGAAGATATCTTGCAATGTTGGCTCTGGTAATTACAGCATTTTTGTTTTGCTCCAAAAGATCTTTATAGGTAATGGAAAATCCATGTTCCTGTAAAAGCGCCACCATTTCTTCGTTTCTATGATTTCTCAAATGATGAAATTCATCAAGATAGGATAAAAGAGTGGTGTTGGTTTCATCCACAAAATAACCAAGCATATGTACCTCTTTATGAATGCCCTTTGTTTTGTTATAATAATCAGTGGAAATTTCAATTCCCGGGATAAAAGGGATTTGATTTTGACGGCAAAGTTCCCGCATAACAGGAATTCCCTCAAGAGTGTCATGATCGGTTAAGGACATGGCGCCAAGGGAGATGTCTTTGGCCAGTTGAACCAACTGCTGCGGGGTGCAAGTGCCGTCGGAATATGTTGAATGAATATGTAAATCGATACCGTTTTCCATAATGAACCTCCTAGTTAAGAATATTGTATCTTTTAACGGAAAAAATGTAAATATTCAGGTTGACAGGAGATGGTATGTGTGTTAGTATGAACAAGTTGAAAAACAAAGCAGAGTTCCACTCTCACCTTAGCACAATGGCGTGACTAAGCGTTCATAAGAATGATTTTTTACTGAAAGGTCGTATTATGATTGTGGATAGCTTTGCTAGCCACATTTTTTTATTTTGGAGGTGTTTGAGAATAGCTGATTTAATGATCAACGAACAGATTCGTGATAAAGAGGTTCGTTTAATAGGAGAAGACGGTGAACAATTAGGTATTGTTTCATCCAAAGAGGCATTAAGAATGGCCGAAGAGCAGAATCTTGACCTTGTTAAGATTGCACCAAAGGCAGAACCACCGGTTTGCAAGATTATCGATTACGGTAAATACAAATACGAGATGGTTCGTAAGGAAAAAGAAGCAAAGAAAAAGCAGAAAACGGTTGAACTCAAAGAGATTCGTATGTCTCCGAACATTGACACGAATGATTTGAACACCAAGATTAATTCAGCAAAGAAGTTCCTTACAAAGGGCGACAGAGTAAAGGTTACTCTTCGTTTTAGGGGACGTGAAATGGCACACATGCAGCAGCGTAAATATATCTTAGAAGACTTTGCAAAAGCTCTTGAAGAGATTGCTGTGATTGAAAAAGCGCCAAAGGTTGAAGGAAGAAATATGTCACTTGTGCTGGCAAAGAAAAATTAGTATTACAACTTAAGGGAGGAATAAATCATGCCAAAAATGAAAACAAAAAGAGCTGCAGCAAAACGTTTTAAAGCTACAGGTACAGGACTTTTAAAGAGAAATAAAGCGTTCAAGAGCCATATCTTAACAAAGAAGACTACTAAGAGAAAGAGAAATCTTAGACAGGCTGCTATTGTTGATAAGACAAACGTTAAGAACATGAAGAAGATTTTACCATATTTATAATATTTCAGAGTATCGAAGGAGGAATAGACCATGGCAAGAATTAAAGGCGGAGTTGGCGCTAAGAAAAGACATAACAGAGTATTAAAATTAGCTAAAGGTTATAGAGGCGCTCGTTCCAAACAGTATAGAGTAGCAAAACAGTCCGTAATGAGAGCTTTAACAAGCGCTTATGCAGGAAGAAAGCAGAAGAAACGTCAGTTCAGACAGTTATGGATTGCTCGTATTAACGCGGCAGCAAGATTAAACGGATTATCCTACAGCAAATTTATGTACGGATTAAAGCTTGCAGGTGTTGATATGAACCGTAAAATGTTAGCAGAACTTGCTGTTAACGATGCAGAAGGATTTGCAACATTAGCAGAGCTTGCTAAAACAAAATTAGCTTAATGTAAATACATTCGCCAGTCACTACTTTGTAGTGATTGGTGTTAAAATGTATTAATTGTACAAATAAAATAAAAAAAACAAAAAGTACTTGAACTTTTTGGAAAAGTATTGTATGATACTTCTTGCATGGCTCGTTGGTCAAGAGGTTAAGACGCCGCCCTCTCAAGGCGGAATCACGAGTTCGATTCTCGTACGAGCTGCTATAATCGCACAGCATTGATTGCTGTGCGATTTGTTGTATTCTTAGAAGTTTGAAAAAATTTAAGCGTTATGTTTTTCAATATAAGAATACAAAACTATATGGGATTATGATTATAAAGGAGAAAAAAGAAAATGAGTGGTGTTCCAAAAAAATCCGGTGTCAGTGCATTGGATTTCTTCTGCATTGGTTTCGGAGCAATTGTTGGTGTAGGTTGGGCAGTATCCATTAATAACTGGATGGCAGGCAGCGGAGGTCCGCTTCCCGCAGCAGCCGGTTATATTATTGCGCTGGTAATGATGATACCGATTGCCCTATGTTACTGTGAATTGTGCTCCATGCTTCCGGTTTCCGGTGGCGGTATGGCGTATGCCTTTCGTGCCTATGGAGACAATTTGTCCTTTGTCTCAGGATGGGCCGCCTTTGGTGCGTTTATTACCATCATACCTTGGGAAGCAATTTATGTAGTTGATATTTTGAGTATTTTAATCCCCGGATTAAAATCTGGTTCACCTTTATATACATTGGCCGGATCAGATATTTATCCAGGCCATATTTTAGTTGGAACATTGATTTCCATTATTCTGTATTTAATTAACAGAAAAGGTGTTACATCCTCTGCAACACTGCAGAGAGTACTTTGTTTTGCCCTGGTGGGTGCAGGAATTTTGGCTATGATTTTTGCCGCAATCAAATTCGATCCGGCCAACTTCGAGCCTATGTACGAATATGTGGGAAAGGGATCCCATCACAATTTTGCCGGTGGCTCTTTTGCCATTCTTGCATCAGCACCGTTCTTCCTTGCAGGATTTGAAACCATTCCTCAGGGAATTGAAAGTGCCGGAGGGGAGAGTAAGTCCGTCGGAAAAACTGTGGTTTTAACCGTTGTGTTATCCTGCTTTTTCTACGCACTTTTGCTTGTAACCTTGGGCGGAGCTTATCCGTGGAAGGAATTTATTAAATTTGACAGTCCTTCCGCAGCCCTTTTGTTTAAAGTGATTTATAAAGGTGCCATAGGAAAGTGCCTTTATTTTCTGATATTAACCGGAGCAATCTGCGGACTTTTAACCACATGGAATGGTTTTATGATGGCATCTTCACAGATTTTGATGGCCATGTCCCGTGTCAGCATTGTTCCAAATGTACTGGCTAAGCAGCATCCAAAATATAAGACACCAATCAACGCTTTAAAGGTGAGCCTTGTGGCATCCTTGCTCGGACCGTTTTTGGGAAGCGGGTTGATTGGATCGTTGACATCCTTCTCGGCTGCTGGTTATGTGGTGAGTTGGACCATTACCGCCTTTTGTCTGATTCGATTGAGAAAGATTGAACCGGATTTGGAGCGTCCGTATAAAATCCCGGGCGGAGTGAAAACGGCTTGGTTTTCAGGTATTGTAATGGCAATTTTATTGGTTCTTTTGTTTATTCCTGGTCAGCCTGTGTACATGGGAACCATGGCAGTGGGACTGTTCTTTGGATGGATGTGTATTGGAGTGGTTCTCTTTGTTTTGGATTACAGACAGAGACAGCGTTACTCTCAGTTGAAGAGAGCATCCTTCTTATTTGCCAGCATGGCCAGCTCTTCTTTGAAGATTCCGGGCCTTGTGGACAGCCTGGATGATGACTATAAGGTAATTTCTTTTGTGATTCCAACGGATACGGAATACGCAGGAAGAACACTTATGGATTTGGAATGGGGTAAAACTCAGAGTATCTTTATTTTGAAAATTGAGCGAGGAACGGAAATGTTAATGCTTCCAAACGGAAATACAAAGGTTTTGGAAGGAGACCGTGTATTTGCCATGGGTCTTGACAAAATGGTTCGTCGTTTCAGTGTGAGATGGGACATTGGAGAACGTTTTACCATGAGTACCTTAAAAGACTTTATGGGTTACGGTTCCACAGAGAAACAGTCACCTCTTGCATGTATGGAAATTAAGGTTCACGGTAACGAGCCATATGCAGGAAAAGCATTGAAGTTTTCCGGTATTCAGTCTGAGGCTCACTGTATGCTGATTGGTATTGAGCGTAATGGCGAATTTGTTATGATGCCGGATGCCAATATGGAAATCAGAATCGATGATGTACTGTGGGTGGTAGGTACGGATAAGAACCTGAAAGATTTGGCTGAATTAAGCGAAGGACACAGTGATTCCAACCCGGATCAGGAGGAAAATAACTCCTTGAATTCAGCGGATAAAAGTGATATAATACTTAGGTAACATAGTTAACTAGCATGAGAGTGGGCGCAAGTCCACTCTCAATTGTTTGTGTAGACAAACAATCAATCAATACCATAGTACATTATGTTAGATTAAGAAATGGAGAGGTTAAATGGCAAAGAAAGAGTTATATGAGCAAAAGGCAGAAGAACTTCTTTTACCGATTGTAGAGCAGCATAATTTTGAACTTGTAGATGTGGAATATGTAAAGGAAGGAAGCAATTATTATTTACGTGCTTACATTGATAAAGAAGGCGGTATTAACGTAGATGATTGCGAAGTGGTTTCCCGTGCCTTTAGTGAATTGCTTGATCAAAATGATTTTATCGAGGGTGGTTATATTCTGGAAGTAAGTTCTCCGGGACTTGGAAGACCTTTGAAGAAAGAAAAGGATTACAAGCGCAGTATGGGAAAAGAACTGGAAATCAGAACCTATAAGGCCATTAACAAGCAAAAAGAATTTTACGGAATTCTGAAAGCATATGATGACAAATCAGTAACCATAGAAAATGACGAAGAAGAATTGACCTTTTTAAAAAGCGACATTGCTTTGATTCGTCTTGCATTTGACTTTTAGATATATTTAAGGAGGTTTATCGACAAACATGAGTGAATTATTAGAAGCATTAACAGTGCTTGAGAAAGAGAAAAATATCAGCAAGGAAGTGTTGCTTGAAGCAATTGAAACAGCCCTTATTATGGCTTGTAAAAACCAGTACGGAAAATCCGAAAACGTAAAGGTTGTCATTGACCATGAAACTTGTGAGTTCCATGTATTTTTACAGAAAACCGTTGTTTCTTCCGTAGAAGATCCAACAGAGGAAATCAGCTTAGAAGATGCACATGCCATTGATGCGTCTTACAATCTTGGAGATCTTTGCAACGTTGAAATTCAGAGTAAAGAATTTGGACGTATTGTTACACAGACTGCCAAGAATACAATTTTACAGAAGATTCGTGAGGAAGAGCGCAAGGCTCAGTACGACGAATACGTAACCAAACAGCATGAGGTTGTTACCGGTATTGTACAGCGTTATGCCGGAAAGAACGTAAAGGTGAACCTTGGAAAATTAGATGCTACCTTAACCGAAAATGAAATGATCAAAGGCGAGGTATTCCAGCCAACAGAACGTATCAAAGTTTATGTTCTTGAGGTAAAAGCCGGTTCCAAGGGACCACAGGTGCTTGTTTCAAGAACCCATCCGGAACTGGTAAAACGACTTTTTGAATCTGAAGTAACCGAAGTCCGTGACGGTATTGTGGAAATTAAAAACATTGCCAGAGAAGCTGGAAGCAGAACCAAGATTGCGGTATATTCCAATGATGAAGACGTGGATAGTGTTGGTGCATGTGTTGGTTTAAACGGTGCCCGTGTCAATGCTATTGTAAATGAATTAAAAGGTGAAAAGATTGATATTATCAACTGGGATGAAAATCCTGCCATTTTAATTGAAAATGCATTAAGCCCGGCAAAGGTTATTTCCGTTATTGCCGATGCGGAAGAAAAATCCGCAAAAGTAGTAGTTCCTGATTATCAGTTATCCTTAGCCATTGGTAAAGAAGGACAGAATGCAAGACTTGCTGCCCGTTTGACCGGATTTAAGATTGATATTAAGAGCGAAAGCCAGGCGAGAGAAGCCGGAGATATTCTTGATTACGATGAGTATGAAGAATATGATGAGGATTTTGACGGCGAATACGAAGAGTATGATGAAAACTATGAAGATGAGTACTATGATGAAGAAGCATATGCAGATGATGAGTACTTTGAAGAAGACGCAGAGGAAAGCGGTGATTTAGAAGGTGATGAAAACGACAAAGAATAATACACCCAAAAGAATTCCGCAACGAATGTGTATCGGTTGTCGTGAAATGAAGAATCGTAACGAGTTGATTCGAATTGTCAGGACACCGGACGGAGCAGTTGTTCTTGATAAAACCGGAAAAACATCCGGTAGAGGAGCATATATTTGCAAGGATGTAAACTGTTTTATGAAATTAAAGAAAAGTCATGGACTTGACCGAAGTTTTAAGACATCGATACCGGAAAGCGTTTATGAAGATTTAGAAAAGGAGATGAGTGAATCATAATACACAATAAAGTAACATCTATGTTAGGATTGGCTATGAAGGCCGGAAAACTGGTGAGCGGTGAATTTCTTGTGGAAAACAGTGTGAAGGATAAATCAGCGAAACTTGTTATTCTGGCAGACGATTGTTCGGATAATACAAAAAAGAAATTTCGTAATATGACAACATACAGGGAGATTCCTTATTTTGAATGCCTTGATAAGGATGAACTTGGAAGATGTATCGGAAAAGAATTTCGTGCCTGTGTAGCTGTTACTGATGTAGGATTTGCAACATCGATAATGAAGATTCTTAAGAATAACGGAGGTAACTAAGTGTCAAAAATCAGAGTACATGAATTAGCAAAAGAATTAAACATAAACAGTAAAGAAATTATGACCTACCTGGAAGGTAAAAAAATAGAGGCCAAAAGTCACATGAGTACCATTGAAGAAGGAATTGCTCAGGACATCAGAACAAAATTTGGCGGAAAGAAGAACGTAGATTTGAATAATAACGAAATAAAAGAAGCAGAAGTAAAAACAAAAGCAACAGAAAAACCGGCAGAAAAGGGAGATGGCTATAAGAAAAAGGCCAGCATTTCTGCTGTATACAATCCTCAGTACGGAAAGGATCCAAATGCCAGACGTGGACAGAGAAAGACCATGAGTGGTACCGGTGATAAGAATCATCCGGATAAAAAACCTCGTCCGGCTGCGCCAAACGGTGAAAGAAGACCGGGACAGGGCGGTGAAAGAAGACCGAATCCAAACGGAGAAAGACGTCCTATGAACCACGACAGAGATGGTGCAGAGAGAAGACCTTACAACAAAGAGGGCGGTGAAAGAAAGCCATTTAACAGAGACGGAAACCGTTCCGACAGAAAACCGTTCAATAAAGAGGGCGGTGAAAGAAAGCCGTTTAACAGAGACGGAAACCGTTCTGACAGAAGACCGTTTAATAAAGATGGAGGAGACAGAAAGCCATTTAATAAAGACGGTCATAACAATGACAGAAGAAACAACAACTCCAGAAATAATCGTTTGGATGGTGAAATTAACCGCATGAACCGTAGTTCTGATACTCCAACCGAGGAAAAACCAAAGGACAGAGAGAACAAACGATTCAAAAACAAACCTCAGAAAAACAATTATAATCATAAAGATAAGAAGCAGGAGAATTTCTTCCAGCTGGAGAAGGTTACCAGAAAGAAACATTCTCAGCCAAAGCAGCATGAAGATCCTACCGAAATTAAAACCATTGTAATCCCTGAAACATTAACCATTCGTGATTTGGCAGAAAAGATGAAACGTCAGCCATCCGAACTTGTTAAGAAGTTATTCTTACAGGGTAAGGTTGTTACAGTGAACCAGGATGTGGATTTTGAAACTGCAGAAGAAATTGCATTGGAATTCAACTGCATTTGCGAAAAAGAAGAAAAAGTGGATATTATTGAGGAACTTCTTCGTGAGGAAGAAGAGGATGAAAGCTTAATGACTCCACGTCCACCGGTTGTATGTGTTATGGGACACGTTGACCACGGTAAAACATCTCTTCTTGATGCCATTCGTGACAGCCATGTCATTGATCGTGAGGCCGGCGGTATCACACAGCACATTGGTGCTTCTGTTGTGGAATGTAACGGACAGCCGATTACCTTCCTTGATACACCGGGACATGAAGCTTTTACCGCAATGCGTATGCGTGGTGCCAATTCCACAGATATTGCAATTCTTGTAGTTGCTGCTGACGATGGTGTTATGCCGCAGACCGTGGAAGCTATCAACCATGCCAAGGCTGCCGGAATTGAAATCATTGTTGCAATCAATAAAATTGATAAACCAAGTGCCAATATTGATAAGGTAAAACAGGAACTTTCCGAATACGAATTAATCCCTGAAGATTGGGGTGGAAGTACAATTTTTGTACCGGTTTCCGCTCATACTCACGAGGGTATTGACGTATTGCTTGAAATGGTTCTTTTAACCGCAGAAGTATTGGAGTTAAAAGCCAATAAAAACCGTAAGGCAAGAGGTCTTGTTATCGAGGCCAAACTTGATAAGGGACGTGGTGTAGTTGCATCCTTACTGGTACAAAAAGGTGTGCTCCACGTGGGAGACCCGATTGCCGCAGGAAGCAGCTACGGTAAAGTTCGTGCCATGGTGGATTCCAAGGGTAAACGAGTAAAAGAAGCAGGTCCATCTATGCCGGTTGAGATTATCGGTTTAAACGAGGCTCCGGGAGCCGGCGACATTTTTGTTGCTATGGATTCCGATAAGGAAGCAAGAAACTTTGCTGAAACCTTTATTAAGGACAACAAAGAAAAACTTGTGGAAGAAACCAAATCCAAAATGTCTCTGGATGATTTATTCTCCCAGATTCAGGCCGGTAACTTGAAAGAATTAAATATTATTGTAAAAGCGGACGTACAGGGATCTGTGGAAGCGGTAAAACAAAGTCTTGTGAAACTTTCCAATGACGAAGTCGTTGTTAAGGTAATCCATGGTGGTGTTGGTGCCATCAACGAGTCTGACGTTATTCTTGCATCTGCATCCAATGCCATTATTATCGGATTTAATATTCGTCCGGATGCCATTGCAAAAGCAACCGCTGATCGTGAAGGCGTAGATATTCGCTTGTACAAGGTTATCTACAATGCCATTGAAGATGTGGAAGCAGCCATGAAGGGTATGCTGGATCCTATTTTTGAGGAGCAGGTAATCGGACATGCTGAAATCAGACAGATCTTCAAGGCTTCCGGTGTTGGAAACATTGCCGGTTCCTACGTTCTTGACGGACGTTTCCAGAGAGGATGTTCCGTACGTATCACACGTGAGGGAGAACAGATCTTTGAAGGACCTTTGGCATCTCTTAAGAGATTCAAAGATGATGTAAAAGAAGTGAAGGCCGGATTTGAGTGTGGTCTTGTATTTGAAGGATTTGGTCAGATTCAGGAACTTGATCAGGTAGAAGCATACATTATGGTGGAAATTCCACGATAATCATACAAAGAAGAAAGGAAAGACATGGAATTTGTTTTTCCTTTCCTAATATTGAAAAGGAATTAAAATGAGAAAAAACAGTATAAAAAATACACGAATCAACGAGGAAGTATTACATGAACTTTCCAACATTATTCGTGGTGAAATAAAGGATCCAAGAATCAATGAGTTTACCAGTGTGGTTGCCGTTGAAGTGGCTCCTGATTTAAAAACATGTAAGGCTTACATCAGCGTACTTGGTGATGAACAGTCTCAAAAAGACACGCTGGAAGGACTTCAAAGTGCCCAGGGATTTATTAAATCCAAGCTGGCAAAACGAATCAACCTTCGAAACACACCAAGCATTACCTTTATTATGGATCAGTCCATTGAATACGGTGTAAGAATGTCACATAAAATTGATGAGGTTACCGCCTCTTTACATAATAATGAAAACGAGGATGAGCAATAATGAATTTGTCAGAAATTCTTGCAAAGGGTCATACCATTGGAATCTCCGGTCATACAAAGCCGGACGGTGACTGTATTGGTTCTACCTTGGGATTGTATAATTACATTAAACTTTATTATCCTGAGAAAGAGGTTTCTCTTTATCTTGAAGAGCCTCCTTCTGAATTCCTTTTTCTTCATGGGGTTGATGAAATCAAACATGAAAAAGAGGAAAACAAGGTGTTTGACGTTTATTTTGCACTGGATTGCGGGGATAGTAAACGCCTTGGGGAGTTTGGAGAACATTTTGAAAACGCACATTTTACCGCATGCGTGGATCATCATAAAAGTAATTTGTCCTTTGCGGATGACAACTACATTGTGCCGGAGGCAAGTTCCACCAGCGAACTTATTTTTAACCTGATGGAACAGGAAAAAATCACAAAAGAAATTGCGGAATGCCTGTATCTTGGAATGGTACATGACACCGGAGTTTTTCAATATTCCTGCACCCATGCATCTACCATGAACGCAGCCGGTGTTTTAATGGACAAAGGAATTGATTACAGCAGGATTGTTGATGAGTCCTACTACGAGAAAACCCTGGCGCAAAATAAGATTTTGGCAAAAGCTGTATTGGATGCGGAATGTTATTTTGACGGACAGGTTATTTATACCGTTGTTACCCAAAAAGAGATGGAAGAATTTGGGGTTACAACCAAAGATTTAAGCGGTATTGTAAATCAGATTAGAATCACAAAGGGTGTGGAAGTGGCTGTTTTTGTCTATGAAAACAAAGAACAGGATTACAAAGTCAGCATGCGAAGCAAACGTTTTGTAGATGTCTCTGAAATTGCCGTTCGTCACGGTGGTGGCGGACATGCAAGAGCTGCCGGCGTAAATATCAGCGGTAGCGAGAAAGAAGTGAAAGATCTGATTTTAAAAGAACTTTCCAAATATTTTTAAAGGGAATATTCATACTGTGTTAAATGGAATTATTGTAGTAAATAAAGAAGCAGGATTTACCTCTCATGATGTGGTTGCAAAAATGAGAGGTATTTGTAAACAAAAGAAAATCGGTCATACCGGAACGCTGGATCCGGATGCGGTGGGAGTGCTTCCCATTTGCCTTGGAAAAGGTACAAAGGTAAGCGGAATGCTGACAGATTCCGACAAGGAATACGAAGCAGTTTTGCGTCTTGGTATGAACACCGATACGTTGGATTTATCCGGAACCGTTTTGGAAACCTTTGATGTAAATGTAACAGAAGAACAGGTGAGAGAAGTCATTTGTGACTTTGTGGGTGAAATCAAACAGATTCCACCTATGTATTCTGCATTGAAGGTGAACGGAAAAAAGCTGTGTGACCTTGCCAGAAGCGGAGTCAATGTGGAGCGTAAAGCACGTGATATCACCATTTATTCCATTGAGATTCTGAAAATGGAACTTCCTGATATTACCATAAAGGTTGCCTGTTCCAAGGGCACCTACATCAGAAGTCTATGTAACGATATTGGAAACAAACTGGGCTGCGGAGGGGTCATGGCCCATTTGATTCGAACAAAAGCGGCAGGTTATACCTTAAAAGATGCCTATTCTTTGGATGAAATTCAAAGATTACAAGACCAGGGTGAGCTTCAAAACGCCATCAAACCCATTGATTCGGTGTTTTATGCTTATCCAAAAGCGGTGGTACTTGACACCATTCGTCCTCTTGCCATCAACGGAAATCCCCTTCCAAAGGAAAGGGTTGTTGCAAAAGAGGCATCAATGTATTATCGTTTATATGATGAGGCGGGATTGTTTATCGGTATTTTTACCTATTATGAAAAACAAAAACTTTTCCGTCCTTTGAAAATGTTCCTGGATAGTGACAAAGGAAAATAGTATACATGATTTATTTTAAAGACACCACCGACTTTTATGTCGAGGAAGGTACAACATTAGCTCTTGGTAAGTTTGACGGGCTTCACAGCGGTCATCGATATCTGATGAACTTCCTTATGAAGGAAAAACGTGAGCGTAACTTAAAAAGCGTTATTTTTACGTTTGAGCGTCCACCAAAGGACGAAATTGAAAAGTGTGCCCACAATGTTTTGTCCACAAACCGTGAAAAAGAGTTTATTTTTGATTATGTTGGTGTAGACATTTTAATAGAGTGTCCTTTTAATGATGAAATAATGCATATGAAAGCGGAAGACTTTGTAAAAATGCTGGTGGACCGATTACATATTAAATCCATAATTGTGGGAACCGACGTGGCCTTTGGCTTTGAACGTAAAGGTGACTATAAACTGTTAACCAAAATGGGGCCGGAACTTGGATTTGATGTGATTTTGGTGCATAAAAAACAATTTGACGGAGAAGATATCAGCAGTACAAGAATTCGAGGATTGATTGAGGAAGGTGACATTGAGTATGCCAATGAGCTGCTTGGATATGAATTTTTTATCCAGGGTGTTGTCAGCCACGGAAGGCATCTTGGAACCACCATCGGAGTTCCAACCATCAATGTAATTCCTGCATATCGTAAGATTTTGCCACCCAACGGAGTTTATATTTCAAGAGTAAGACTTCAAGGAAAAAATTATTACGGAATTACGGATATCGGTTACAAACCCACAGTGGGCAGTAACATTTTGGGTACGGAAACCCATATCCTTGACTTTAATAAAGATGTTTATGATGAAGATGTTCGAGTTCATTTAATTAAGCGGATCCGCGGAGAGATTAAGTTCGACTCTCTGGATGCGTTAAAAGAGCAAATAGCCAAAGATGAAGCAGAGACCAGAGAATATTTCAAAATTGTTACAAATGATTGACAAAACAATTTCTCGGTGCTATGATTCCCTTAGTAAAATGTTAAAGAGTAGGAGACTTGTATTTTTATGAAAGGATTGAAAGTAAAGGTTTTATCTTGTGCGGTTGTGATTGCTACGGTCATGTCTATGGGGGGAACCATTGCACTTCACAATCAGGAAGGAAAGACAAAAGAAGGTCTTCTTTTGACCTCCGGTGTTTCAACCACTCTTTCCAATTCACTTATATGTAAGGAGGATGGCAACTTGTTGCAGGCAGGAATTTCTTCTGACCTGGCATCCAAGATTGCTGCCAATATTGACACATCTTTTGATTACAGTTTAAATGCAGGCATTTCCGATAGCCTTTCAGAAGCGCTTATGACAGCATCCATTAAGGAAAATGATGTTACACTCACTTCAACCAGCGCCAAGGCGGATGTGGATTCCAAATACATCGGAACCAATAAGAAAGGAAATACCACCGTATGTGGATACGAGAAATTAGGTATTGTGCATGTGGATGGTAATTTAAATATACGAAAGACTTCTTCCAAAAAAGGAAAGATTATTGGTAAAGTTACCAATAAGGCCGGGTGCGAGATTATTAAGCAGGACGGAGATTGGACAAAGATTTCTTCCGGTAAGGTAACCGGATGGATTGATTCAGAATATCTTTTAACAGGGGAAGATGCCCTGGATAAAGTGGATGAATGTGCAGTTTGTGTTGCCAAGTCCACAACCAACAATTTACGGGTTCGAAGTGACGCCAGTACCAACGCCAAGATTCTTACCACAATTGCAAAGAATGAGAAAGTTGAAGTTGTGGAAGAGGGCGAAGACTGGATTAAGGTAGATGTGAACGGAGATGAAGGCTATATCAGTGCAGATTATGCCGATACCAAGTATGAATTGGATACTGCCTCATCTTTGGCACAGTTGCAGTCAGGAGAGGGAACTTCCGATACAAGAGTTTCTCTTGTTCAATATGCCCTTTCTTTTGTAGGCGGTAGATACGTATGGGGAGGAACCAGTTTAACAAACGGTGTGGACTGTTCCGGATTTACCATGAGAATTTACCAAAAATATGGAGTTTCACTTCCTCATTATTCCGGTGCGCAGGCATCCGGAGGAAGTTCCATAAGTTCATCGGAAGCAAGACCCGGAGATTTATTTTTCTACGGATCTGGCGGACATATCAGCCACGTTGCCATTTACATTGGAAACGGACAAATTGTTCATGCATCCAATTCCAGAACCGGAATCATTGTTTCCAATGCATTTTATCGTGACCCGATTAAAGTGGTTCGTTATTTAAACTAGTTTACAAAAACTAGCGGTTGTGATATTATATTTGAGTATGAGTTTGCCCATGCTCAGTGTAAGGACACTCCGACCTTATGCTTAGCATCATACTTTCTAGGGCGTAGATTTATTTATATTTAAGGAGGATTTCGAAATGATTTCTAAAGAAAAGAAAACAGCAATTATTAACGAGTATGCAAGAACAGCCGGTGATACAGGATCTCCAGAAGTTCAGGTAGCAATTCTTACAGCAAGAATTCAGGAGCTTACCGAGCATCTTAAAATCAACCAGAAAGATCATCACTCAAGAAGAGGACTTCTTAAGATGGTTGGTCAGAGACGTAGATTATTAGCATACTTAAAGAACAAAGATATCGAGAGATATCGTGATTTAATCGCACGTTTAGGTATTAGAAAATAATCTTGAATGTAAGATTACAAATAGGGCGGAAACATTTCCGCCCTATTGCTTTATGAAAAGTGATTATTGATGTGGGGAGTAAGAGCTTCCGAAGCCACTGAAATGCACATATAAGGTATGTGTGTTTCAGTAGTTTCGGATTCTCCCTACAAGAAGGAGGAAAAATGTTTAAGAGTTATTCAATGGAAATCGGCGGCAGAACTTTAAGAGTTGATGTGGGCCGTGTGGCAGCTCAGGCCAATGGAGCAGCATTAATGTTTTATGGTGACACTTGCGTACTCAGTACTGCAACAGCATCAGAAAAACCAAGAGAGGGAATTGATTTCTTCCCTTTAAGTGTAGAATTTGAAGAGAAGATGTATTCTGTAGGAAAGATTCCTGGAGGATTTAATAAACGTGAAGGAAAGGCATCTGAGAACAGTGTTTTAACAGCACGTGTTATCGACCGTCCAATGCGTCCGTTATTCCCGAAGGATTATCGTAATGATGTTACATTAAACAACATGGTTATGAGCGTTGATCCACAGTGCAGACCGGAACTTGTTGCTATGCTTGGATCTGCCATTGCAACCAGTATTTCTGATATTCCTTTCTGCGGACCATGTGCAACTACACAGTTAGGTCTTGTGGACGGAGAATTTGTTATAAACCCTAGTCAGGAACAGTGGGATAACGGTGATTTACAGTTAACTGTTGCATCCACCTCTGAAAAGGTTATTATGATTGAAGCCGGAGCCAATGAAGTACCGGAAGATAAGATGATTGAAGCAATCTACAAATGCCATGAAATCAATCAGGGTATTATTGAATTTATCAATAAGATGGTTGCTGAAATCGGTAAAGAAAAACATGAATATGAAAGCTGTGCCGTACCGGAAGAGTTGTTCGCAGCTATGAAAGAAATTGCTTCACCGGAAGAAATGGAAGAAGCAGTATTTACAGATGAGAAGCAGGTTCGTGAAGAGAACATTCGTGTAATCAGAGAAAAGATGGAAGAGGCTTTCGCTGATAATGAAGAATGGCTTGGTTTAATTCCGGAAGCACTTTATCAGTATCAGAAAAAGACAGTACGTAAAATGATTTTAAAAGATCACAAACGTCCGGATGGTCGTAAGATTGATCAGATTCGTCCACTGGCAGCGGAAGTTGACTTAATTCCAAGAGTTCATGGTTCTGCAATGTTTACCCGTGGACAGACACAGATTTGTACCGTTACTACCTTGGGACCACTTTCTGACGGTCAGAAGATTGACGGATTAGATGAAAATATTACAGGCAAGAGATACATGCATCATTATAATTTCCCATCCTATTCTGTAGGTGAAACAAAACCTAGCCGTGGACCGGGAAGAAGAGAAATCGGACATGGTGCATTGGCTGAAAAGGCATTGGTTCCTGTACTTCCAAGTGAAGAGGAATTCCCATATGCAATCAGAACTGTATCTGAAACCTTTGAATCCAACGGTTCCACATCACAGGCTTCCATTTGTGCATCTACCATGTCTCTTATGGCTGCCGGTGTACCGATTAAGAAACAGGTTGCAGGAATTTCCTGTGGTCTTGTAACCGGTGAAACCGATGATGACTACATTGTTTTAACCGATATTCAGGGATTGGAAGATTTCTTTGGAGATATGGACTTTAAGGTTGCCGGAACTCATGACGGTATTACAGCAATTCAGATGGATATTAAGATTCACGGATTGACTAGACCAATCGTAGAAGAAGCCATTGCAAGAACCAAAGAGGCAAGAGAATATATTATTAATAATGTTCTTACCCCTGCAATTGCACAGCCTCGTGAAGAAGTTGGCGAATTTGCACCAAAGATTAGCCAGATGAACATTGATCCGGCTAAGATTGGTGATGTTGTTGGACAGCGTGGAAAGACCATTAACACAATTATTGAACAAACCGGTGTAAAGATTGATATTACCGATGACGGATTTGTTTCCATTTGCGGAAACGATGCCAACGGTATTGCAGAAGCAAAACATATGATTAAAGTAATTACCACTGACTTTGAAGAAGGAATGGTATTTACCGGAAAAGTTGTTAGCATTAAAGAATTTGGTGCTTTCATTGAATTTGCTCCGGGTAAAGAGGGAATGGTTCACATTTCCAAGATTTGCAAGGAAAGAATTCAGCATGTAGAAGACGTTCTTACTTTAGGAGATAAGGTTACTGTTGTATGTCTTGGAAAAGACAAGATGGGACGTATCAGCTTCTCCATTAAGGATGTAAAAGAAGGTGCACAGGCAATTTAACAGTTGCAATTGTGAAGTAAAAACAGGCTGTCATTCACCATGTGGATGACAGCTTTTTTGACACTTATAGGGTAGAATGTTATACTTTTTACTAGGAGAAAAAGGAGGTGAAACAATCATGGCTAGGTTAATAAAAATGTTATCCAGCAGGCTGATGGTCTGGGCGATACTGATGTTGGCTCAAGTGGGATGGTTTGTTTCACTTGTTCTTTATTTTAATAAGACTTTTCCTTTTGCGGGAGTGCTGGTACAGATTGCAGCGGTTTTGATTGTATTAATAATCGTAAACAAAGAAACCAATCCGTCTTTTAAACTGGCCTGGTCCGTTTTAATTCTGGGAATCCCGATTCTTGGAATTACCATGTACTATTTATTTGGGAGAACGGAAATCACCAAAACCAATCGAAGACGAATTGCCATTATGCATGAAAAGTCCGTAAAATTTTTGTCGGACAATGAGGATGTTATGGGAAGGATTTCTGCTCGAAGCCGTGGTGCCGGAAAGCAGTCGGATTATATTCGGAAATGGTCTGATTTTCCGCCATATGACAATTACGGATTAACCTATTACATGTCCGGTGATGACACCCTAAAACCTATTTTGGATGCCATTGACGGGGCAAAAGAATATATTTTTCTTGAGTTTTTCATTATTGAAGAAGGGGTATTTTTAAACAGTATTTTAAAGGCACTGCAAAAAAAGGCATTGGAAGGAATTGAAGTACGAATGATGTACGACGATTTTGGCTCTGCCACAAAGGTTCCCCTATATTATGATAAGGTGATTGAAGGAATGGGTATTCAATGTATTCGATTCAATCCGTTGCGACCTTTTTTATCTGTGGTAATGAATAACAGAGACCACCGAAAGATGATTATTGTGGATGGAAAAATTGCTTTTACCGGTGGATTTAATCTTGCAGATGAGTACATCAATCAGCAGGAGCGTTTTGGCTATTGGAAGGATAACGGACTTCGCATTGAAGGACCTGCAGTTTCCAATTTTGTTGCCATGTTTATGGAAATGTGGCAGTATTCCACCAGGGAAAAAGAGGATGAATCTCCTTATTTTGCCACCTTTAAAGAGGGGGAATTTGTAAAGCAACCGGGATATATTCAGCCGTATGCCGATTCTCCCCTGGACCGTGAAAAAGTTGGTGAGACGGTATATTTAAACATTATTAATCGTGCCAAGGATTATATTTACATTTTTACGCCGTATTTGATTATAGACAATGAGATGATGACAGCACTTTGCAATGCGGCAAAGCAGGGCGTGGATGTACGAATTGTAACTCCCGGAATTCCTGACAAAAAGCTGGTATTCCTTATGACTCAGTCCTATTATGTCACCTTACTTGAGGCAGGGGTTCGTATTTATGAATTCCGTCCGGGATTTATTCATGCAAAAACCTTTGTATGTGATGATGTAATTGCCACAGTTGGTACCATTAACCTGGATTACCGCAGTCTTTACATGCATTTTGAATGTGGCGTATGGATTCACAGAGCCAATGAGATTTCTCAGATCAAAGAAGATGCCCTAAACACCTTCTCTATTTCGGAAGAAATCACTTATGAAAAAGAAATCAACCGCAACTGGTTAATTAAAACCATTCAAGGAGTACTTCGATTACTGGCTCCGATTTTTTAGCAATAAGAAAAGGATTCGATTATGAACTATGTTATCCTATTGGGCTTGATATTGATTGCTGTAATTTGGCAGATTGTTGAATTACAGCAATTTCATGTTGTATCATACAATATCCACTCAGATAAAATAACCACCGCTAAAAAAATTGCTTTTTTATCCGATCTTCACGGTAAAACCTTTGGTGATCGGCTTATAAACACGCTTCAAAAAGAACAGCCGGATTTTATTCTTATAGGCGGAGATGTAATTTCCAAAAAACGATCCGTTGAAATGGACTATATGCCTGAATTTCTTGAACAAATCAGCAAGATTGCACCGGTGTATTATTGTTTTGGAAATCATGAAACCACCATTGATGCCGTAATTTCTAAGGAAGATGAGGAGTATGAAAAGCGGTTTCTTTTCTATCTAGAAAAGATATCCCATTATAACATTCATCTTTTACGAAATGAGGCAGTGGAAGTTGGCAATGATTTGCTGCTTTTGGGTCTGGAACTTCCGGTGGATTATTTTGGAAAAGAAGATCCTTTGGATTTAACAAAAGAAGCCATGGAAGAACTTTTACCGCCTGTAAATACCAAGCGGTTTCAAATTCTTCTTGCCCATCATCCAAGGTTTGGGGATGTATACGGTCTTGGAAATTACGACCTTGTGTTATCCGGTCATACTCACGGTGGATTGATTCGTTTTCCCGTTGTGGGAAGTATCATCAGTACGGAATTAACTTTATTTCCTAAATATGACGGTGGATTTTACTGTTTAAACAATGAGACACCTTTTGTGGTAAGCAAAGGGCTTGGTACTCATACCTTCCATATTCGAGTGAATGACAGGGCAGAAGTTGTGATGCTTCATATTTTACCCTAGGATTTTTTCACTTGCAAAGCAGGAGGATTGTTAGTAAAATTACTTTCGGAGGATTTTATGGAAGAAATTAAAGTAAAGCTGGAAGCCTTTGAGGGTCCTTTGGATCTGCTTCTGCATTTGATAGATAAGAACAAGTTTAATATTTTTGACATTCCGATTTCATCCATTACGGAGCAATATATGGCTTACCTGGAAGAAATGAAACGTCAGGATTTAAATATTATGAGTGAATTTCTTGTAATGGCCACCACCTTATTGGATATTAAAGCGAAGATGCTGTTACCTGCTGAGGTGGATGAAGAAGGAGAGGAGATTGACCCAAGAGACGAATTGGTGGCTCAGTTGATTGAGTATAAGATGTACAAATACATTTCCTACGAGCTGAAAGATCGACAAATGGACGCTTCCAAGAATTTTTACAAGAAACCTACCCTTCCAAAAGAAGTGCTGGATTATGAACCGCCCATTGATTTAAATGAACTGGTGGGAGATATGGATTTAAAGAAGCTCAACGATATTTTTAAGTCGATGATGAAACGTCAGGTGGATCGTATCGATCCGGTACGTGCCAAATTTGGACAAATTGAAAAAGAAGAAGTCAGTATGGAAGAAGTTCTTGATGAAATGGATATTTACTGCAAGGAACATAAACAGTTTTCCTTCCGGGAGGTACTTGGTGAATCCAAATCCAAGATGCGAATGATTGTGGTGTTTTTAGCCATTTTGGAATTTATAAAAACCGGACGAATCAAGGTTTCACAGGAACATACCTTTGATGATATTTTAATAGAAACATGTATGGAGTAGTATATGAATAAAGAACAGGCAAAAGCGGCCATAGAGGCAATTTTATTTTCCTTTGGAGATTCGGTGGAATTAAATAAAATTGCAAGTGCCATTGAAACAGACAACGATACGGCAGTATCTTATATAGAAGAATTAATGGAAGAATATGAGGAGGATAACCGGGGACTTAAGATCATTGAACTGGACAATTCCTATCAAATGTGTTCCAAAACCGAATATTATGATGTGTTAATTAAGGTAAAAGAGCAGCCACGAAAATATGTTTTAACCGATGTGCTTTTGGAAACCCTTTCCATTATTGCATATAAACAACCGATTACCAGGGTGGAAATAGAAAAAATCAGAGGCGTGTCCTGCGGTCATGCAGTGAATCGTCTTGTGGAATATAATTTGGTTCAGGAACTGGGAAGACTGGATGCACCGGGAAGACCATTGCTTTTTGGAACCACCGAAGAATTCCTTCGCTCCTTTGGGGTGAACTCAGTGGATGAGCTTCCATCTTTAAAAGCAGAACAGATGGAAGAATTTAAGGCTCAGGCAGAAGAAGAAATGAATGCCATGGAAACAGTAGAAGTATAATACAAACTCTTTGCAGGTTTTAAAGTGTCCTGTAAAGAGTTTTTTTATTAGCGAAATTTGTATTTTTATTCAAATTGGCTAAAATATAACAAAGTTTAAAGACAGAATTTAAATCTTTATAAGCATAAAAATAACGATATGAAAACTTGGTGAATAAAGGAAAAACAACCAATTTTTTCCATGGGTGAATGAGAATCCTATTTCCTTAACGGTAGATTGAATAAAAGTGAATATTTTATCTGATTTTACTGTTGAAAAAAGCTTTTTTATATCATAAAATAAAATGAGGAAGATAGGAGGTAAAAAAGCTCATGAATGAAATTCAAAATAACGTTGCGCGAAACAGAATCCTTAATTTCGTAGACGAAGGTAGTTTTGTGGAACTGTTTGAAGCGGTTACATGCAGAAAAACTGATTTGAGTTTGAAAGATTATCAGGATCCATCCGATGGAGTCGTTACCGGATATGGCCTGGTTTCCGGAAGACTGGTTTATTTCTACAGCCAGAATCCGGACGTACTTCACGGCTCACTTGGTGAAATGCATTGTAAGAAAATTGTTGAAGTATATGCTCAGGCCGTGAAAGTAGGCGCGCCGGTTGTGGCATTGCTTGACAGTGCAGGCATGCGTCTTCAGGAAGGCGTGGATGCATTAACAGGACTTGGAGAAGTAATTAGTGCAGTGAATGAAGCAAGCGGATTGATTCCACTTTATTCTGTGGTTTACGGAAATTGTGGTGGAGGATTAAGTCTTGTTCCTGCGCTCAGTGATTTTTCCTACGTAGTGAAGGGAAAGGGAAAGTTGTTTGTCAACTCACCAAACGTCATTGATAACAATTATCAGGAGAAGCTTGATACAGCAGATGGAGAATTCCGTGAATTATACACCGGAACTGTTGATGAAAGCGCTGACGAAGGTGAAATTATCGGCAAGATTCACAGATTATTGGAAATTCTTCCTGCTAATAATACCGAAGGAATCGTTGCGGATGATTGTAAAGATGATTTAAATCGAATGATTGAAGGTTTTGCTTCATCCAATTATGAATCTCAGGCGTTCATCAGTAACATTTCTGATTGTTTTGAATTTATTGAAACCAAGAAGGCCTATGCCACCGAAATGGTTACCGGTTTTATTAAATTAAACGGTATGACCACCGGTGTGGTTGCCAATAACCAGGAACAGTCCCGATTGACCGTAGAGGCATTAACAAAGGGAACCGATTTTGTTCGTTTCTGTGACGGATATGATATTCCGTTATTGTTTATTGCCGATGCAGCCGGATTTGATACCACAGTTGTGGCAGAGAAATCCATTGGACGTGCCATGGCAAGTTTTGTATCTGCCATTTGCGACGCAGATGTTCCTAAGATTACTTTGATTCCTCGTAAAGCCTATGGCTCTGCCGGCTTATTAATGAACTCCAAGGCTCTTGGAGCTGATTTGGTATATGCCTGGGCAGATGCACAGATGGGTATTTTACCTGCCAAAGAAGCAGTTTCCATTCTTTATCCGGATGTGAAAGAGGTTTCCAAACTGAATGAAGAAAAAGCGAAATACGAAGCAAGTCATAACAATACCGGTGCCTTTGCAAAACGTGCACAGCTTGACCGTATCATTGAACCGGGCAGCACAAGAAAGTATTTAATTTCAGCATTTGACTTGTTATATACAAAGTATTGTTACGTTCAGGATAAGAAGCATAGCTTAAGATAAGGGGTGAGAAGATGGTTCAACAGGCTTTATTAAATGTTTTAATGGGTATGGGATCTGTTTTTGCCGTACTTATTATTATCTGTCTTATTATTTATGCTTTTAACATCTTCCCTTATTTGGAGGAAAAGAAAAAAGCAAGCCAAAGCAAACCACAAGAAAGCGCTACGGCGCCAACGCCAACGGTTAGCGCTACGGAAAGCACCGATGATGCAGCTTTGGTTGCAGCCATTACCGCGGCAATTTCTGCTTATACAGGGATGAGTGATGATGGTTTTATTGTAAGAAGTATTGTTCGTAGATAGAAAGGAATAGATGAGATGAAAAGCTATACTGTAACAGTAAACGGAGTTGCATATGATGTAACTGTGGAAGAAAACAATGGTTTAGCAGGTATGCCGGTTGTTCCGGTCACTAGAATTCCTGCAGCAGCACCGGCAGCCCCTGCAAAAGCACCGGCAGGTGGCGGAGCAAAGGGAAGCAAGGCAGTAGAAGCCGGAGCAGCCGGAAAAGTATTGAAAGTTGACGTTAAAGTTGGAGATAATGTACAGTCCGGACAGACTGTAGCAGTTCTTGAAGTTATGAAAATGGAAACACCGATTGTTTCCAGCGAGAACGGAACAGTTGTGTCAATTGAAGTTAAAGAAGGTGACACTGTAGAAGCAGGAGCACCACTTGTAACATTAAATTAATAGGAGGCGGACAATGAACTATGTATCAGAGACTCTATATAATCTGTTACACCAGACCGCATTCTTCACATTATCCTGGAAAAACGGAGTAATGATTTTAATTGCATGTGTGTTGTTATTCCTTGCAATTAAAAAAGGCTTTGAACCGTTACTTTTGGTGCCGATTGCATTTGGTATGTTATTGGTTAACCTGTTTCCGGACATTATGTTAGATTTTGGAGATTCGGAAAACGGTGTAGGCGGATTATTTAGATATTTTTACATCTTAGATGAGTGGTCTATTTTACCGTCACTTATTTTCCTTGGTGTTGGTGCATCCACGGACTTTGGACCGTTGATTGCCAATCCAAAATGTTTTTTACTTGGAGCGAGTGCTCAATTTGGTGTATTTGGTGCTTATCTTGTGGCCATTGCACTTGGATTCAACGATAAAGCAGCTGCGGCTATTTCCATTATCGGAGGAGCCGACGGACCAACCTCAATTTTCCTTGCAAGTAAGTTAGGACAGTCTCAGTTGATGGGACCGATTGCGGTTGCTGCATATTCATATATGGCCCTGGTTCCAATGATTCAGCCTCCGATTATGAAGGCACTTACAACACATGAAGAACGAGCAATTAAGATGAAACAGTTGCGTAAAGTTTCCAAACTTGAAAAAGTGCTGTTCCCAATTGTTGTTACCATTGTAGTTGTACTTATGATTCCACAGACAGCTCCACTTCTTGGTATGCTGATGCTTGGAAACCTCTTTAGAGAGTCCGGTGTTGTAAAACAGTTAACTGAAACAGCATCCAACGCTCTTATGTACATAGTTGTAATTTTACTTGGTGTATCTGTTGGTGGTACAACAAGTGCAGAGAACTTCCTGAAATTAGATACCTTGTTAATCGTGGTACTTGGTCTTATTGCCTTTGCATTTGGTACTGCAGCAGGTGTTATTTTCGGAAAGATTATGTGCAAAGTTACTCATGGCAGCATTAACCCGTTGATTGGAGCAGCAGGCGTTTCTGCAGTTCCTATGTCAGCCCGTGTGGCACAAAAGGTCGGTGCAGAAGAAGATCCTACCAACTTCCTTCTTATGCATGCAATGGGACCGAACGTTGCCGGAGTTATCGGTACTGCTGTAGCAGCAGGTGTATTCATGGCCATCTTTGGCATTTAAAGGGAGGATAAAGTACAATGGCAGAAATTACAAAAAAGAAAGTAGGCATTACCGAAACCGTTCTTCGAGATGCACATCAGTCTTTGATTGCAACTCGTATGACAACGGAGGAAATGCTTCCAATCATTGATAAAATGGATAAAGTAGGTTATCACTCTGTAGAATGCTGGGGTGGTGCTACCTTCGATTCCTGTTTACGTTTCTTAAAAGAAGACCCATGGGAGCGTCTTCGTAAATTAAGAGCAGGATTTAAAAATACAAAGCTTCAGATGCTTTTCCGTGGACAAAATATTTTAGGCTATCGTCATTATGCAGACGACGTGGTAGAGTATTTTGTACAGAAATCCATTGCAAACGGTATTGATATCATTCGTATTTTTGACTGCTTAAACGATATTCGAAATCTTGAAACTGCGGTAAAAGCAGCCAACAAGGAAAAGGGTGAAGCTCAGATTGCTTTATCCTACACCCTTGGCGATGCATATACCCTGGATTATTGGAAAGATGTTGCAAAACGTATCGAAGATATGGGAGCCAATTCTCTTTGTATCAAAGATATGTCAGGACTTCTTGTTCCATATGCAGCTCAGGAGCTGGTTCAGACGTTAAAAGAAACTGTTAACATTCCAATTCAGTTACATACACACTATACTTCCGGTGTTGCAAGTATGACCTATTTAAAGGCCATTGAATCCGGATGTGATGTAATTGATACCGCCATTTCACCAATGGCTCTTGGAACCAGTCAGCCGGCTACCGAAGTTATGGTTGAAACCTTAAAGGGAACACCATACGATACCGGATTGGATCAGAATCTTCTTGCAGAAATTGCAGAATATTTCAGACCGTTACGTGAGAAATATATTGAATCAGGCCGTTTAAGTACCAAGGTACTTGGTGTTAACATTAACACATTGCGTTATCAGGTTCCGGGAGGAATGCTTTCCAACATGATTTCCCAGTTAAAGGAGCAGGGCGCAGAAGATAAATATGAGGAAGTTTTACAGGAGATTCCAAGAGTACGAAAAGACCTTGGTGAGCCACCTCTTGTAACTCCTAGTAGCCAGATTGTGGGTACTCAGGCAGTGTTTAATATTCTTGGCGGTGAGCGATATAAATTAATCACCAAAGAAACCAAGGCTATTTTACGTGGAGAGTATGGTCAGACGGTAAAACCGTTTAATCCTGAACTTGTAAAGAAAGCTCTTGGAGATGAAAAACAGATTACCTGCAGACCTGCAGACTTAATCGACAATGAGCTTGATACACTTCGAAAAGAGTGCGAACAGTACATTCGTCAGGATGAAGATGTTTTATCCTATGCATTGTTCCCACAGGTTGCAACGGAATTCTTTAAATATCGCGATGCTCAAGAAAGCAAAGTGGATGAAAAGGTTTCCGACAAAGAAGTTGGAGCCTATCCAGCATAATTAAAATATTTAACCGGGTTATTGAGAAATCAATAATCCGGTTTTCTTTTCCTGTTTATTGAAAGAAAATCTATAAAATGGTATATTTATTTGATGAGGAAAGGAAGAGAATCATGGCAAGAACGAACGATTTATTAAGCAGAATTAATGATAGATACAGCAAATTAAGCAAAGGACAAAAGGTGCTTGCAACTTATATTTCCGAACAATATGATGAGGCTGCTTTTTATACTGCCGCAAAGCTGGGAGAAACAGTGGGGGTAAGTGAATCCACTGTGGTTCGATTTGCCACAGCTCTTGGATACAAAGGATTTCCGGAGTTTCAGCGGGCCATGGAAGAAATGGTTCAGGATAAATTACAATCCTCGGAGCAGGTGGAAACCATTTATGAAAATCTTCAGCAAAGTCAGATTTTAACATCCATGCTTCATTCGGATATTTCCAGATTAAAAGAAACTATGGATCTTATTGATGAAGATACTTTTGAATTGGCCTGTGACTTGATTTTGGAAGCCAAGACCGTCTATGTGGTGGGACTTCGAAATTGTCGTGGACTTGCGGATTTTTTAAGCTTTTACCTGACCCTTGTCTGCGACAGAGTGAAACAAATCACAACCAGCAGTGCCAGCGAGATTTTTGAGCAAATGGTTCGTGTGGGAAAGGATGACGTGGTAATTGGAATCAGTTTTCCAAGATATTCCATGAGAACCTTAAAAGCATTGGAATTTGCCAATCATCGTTCAGCCAAAGTAATTACCCTGACAGACCGGGTGCACAGCCCTTTAAATCTGTATTCTTCCTGCAATTTAATCGCACCAAGTAAAACTTCGTCCATTATTGATTCTTTGGTGGCGCCTATGAGTGTTATTAACGCACTTATTATTGCCCTTTCTCAAAAAAGAAAACATAAAGTCATAAAGACCTTAGAGGATTTGGAACAGATTTGGGACGATTATCAGGTGTACGAAACAGATGAAATCGATGTTATAGATGATTCCATGAAATTAAGATATCACAGACCGGAAGGATAACTATGAAACAAGTAATCGTTATTGGCGGCGGAGCTGCAGGAATGATGGCCGCAGTCAGTGCCGCTCAGAATGGAAATAAAGTAATACTTCTTGAGCAAAACGAAAAGCTGGGAAAGAAAGTATATATTACAGGAAAAGGACGTTGTAACGTAACCAACGATTGTGATGTAGAGGACTTTTTTAAAATGGTATTGCGCAATCCTAAATTTCTCTATTCTGCAATCTATGAATTTGACAATTATCAATTACAACAATTTATTATAGAGCACGGCTGTCCCTTAAAGACCGAGCGGGGTGGCAGGGTTTTTCCTGTGTCGGATCATGCTTCCGATATTATTGCAGCTTTTGAGCGAGCCTTAAAGGAACTTCAAGTGGATATTCGCCTTCATACAAAGGTACTTTCCATTATTGTGGAAAACGGTATGGCAAAGGGAGTGAAAACCGCTTCCAAGGATATTTTTGCGGATGCAGTGATTGTTTGCACCGGCGGAGTTTCCTATCCAAGTACGGGAAGTACCGGAGACGGTTACAAATTTGCAACAGCGGCAGGGCACAGCATTGTAACTCCAAGTCCAAGTCTGGTACCTTTTGAAACAAAGGAAACGGAAGTCAAAGATTTAATGGGACTGGCCCTTAAAAATGTAGAGGCCACCATTACCACGGAATCGGGCAAAAAAATCTACCGGGATTTTGGCGAAATGCTTTTTACCCACTTTGGAGTCAGCGGACCATTGATGCTTTCTGCCAGCGCCAAGGTCAATGATTATATTCAAAAAGGCCCTTTGCTTTTATCCATCAACTTAAAACCGGCGCTCACAAGAGAACAGTTGGATAAAAAGGTGCTGCGCCTTTTTGATGAAAATAAAAACAAACAATTTAAAAACGCCGTGGGATCACTATTCCCGGCAAAATTAACCCCGGTTATGATAAATAGATCCGGCATATTGCCTGATAAAATGGTGAATGAAATCACAAAAGATGAACGGGAACATTTTGTGGATTTGATGTTCCATCTTACCTACACCTTAACTTCCCTTCGGGGCTTTAATGAGGCCATCGTTACAAAGGGTGGCATTAAGGTAAAAGAAATCAATCCATCCACCATGGAATCAAAATTGATCAAAGGACTATATTTTGCAGGTGAGGTTTTAGACCTTGATGCCTATACCGGAGGTTATAACTTACAAATTGCATGGTCTACCGGTCATTTGGCCGGAAGTCATATAGAATAGGAGAGCATATGAGTATTAATGTAGCAATTGACGGACCGGCAGGTGCAGGAAAAAGCACCATCGCCAAAAAATTAGCAAAGGATCTGGATTATATTTATGTGGATACCGGTGCAATGTATCGCGCCCTGGCTTATTTTTTAATTAAAAAGGGTATGGAAAACAGCAGTGAAGAGCAGGTTTCTGAAATCATTTCACAGGCACAGGTTTCCATTCAATACGAAAACAATCAGCAACAGGTGTATTTAAACGGAGAAAATGTCACTGCGTATTTAAGAACTGAAGAAGTTGGAAATATGGCTTCCAAAACAAGTGCTTATAAAGCAGTGAGAGCCCACCTTTTGGCATTGCAGCAGGAACTTGCACAATCCAATAATGTGATTATGGATGGCAGAGACATCGGAACCTGCGTTTTACCTCATGCAGATTATAAAATTTATTTGACTGCATCTGTGGAAACAAGAGCAAAAAGACGGTTCGATGAGCTTGTGGAAAAAGGTGAAACACCGGATTATGACAAAATTGCCAAAGATATTGAAGAACGTGATTACAGAGATATGCATCGTGAAATTGCCCCTTTGAAAAAAGCAGAGGATGCCCATCTTGTAGACAGTTCAAACCTATCCATCGAAGAGGTGGTTCAGGCAATCAAAGATATTATGAAATAACAGGAGCAAAAAACAATGGAGGTAACCGTAGCCAAAAGTGCCGGTTTTTGCTTTGGAGTAAAACGAGCCGTTGACATGGTTTATAAATGCGCCAAAGAAAGTGACCTGCCGGTATATACATATGGACCCATCATACATAACGAAGTGGTGACAGGAGATTTTGAATCCATGGGAGTAAAGGTTCTTGATGAGAATACCGATTTATCTTCGATTCAACAGGGACTGATTATTATTCGTTCCCACGGTGTTTCAAAAAAAATAATGGATTCCATTGAAAAATGTGGTCTTATGGTAAAAGATGCCACCTGTCCCTTTGTAAAAAAGATTCACAACCATGTTTCTGCATGCAGTAAAAACGGGGATACCATTATTATCATTGGAAACAAAAACCATCCGGAAGTACAGGGAATTGTGGGATGGAGCAGCAGTGAGCGAACCTTTGTAATTGATTCTGTGGAGGAGGCAAAAGCTTTTTTTGCACATAAAAACGAAAAAATCTGTATTGTTTCTCAAACCACATACAATTACAATAAATTTCAAGAATTAGTTGAAATTATAACCCAAAAAGGTTATGATATAAATGTTATCAATACGATTTGTGATGCCACTCATGAGAGGCAGGCAGAGGCTTTAATGCTAGCAAAAAAGTCTGATGCCATGATCGTAATTGGTAGTCTTACGAGCTCTAATACACAGAAATTGTATGAGATTTGTAAGAAAGAATGTGCAAATACTTACTACATACAAACCATTGACGATCTTGACGTGACCAAGACGCAAGCAATCCATTCTGTAGGTATTACTGCAGGGGCATCTACCCCAAACAAATTAATTGAGGAGGTTCAAAAGTATGTCAGAAATGAGCTTTGAACAAATGCTTGAAGATTCACTAAAAACAATAAGAAATGGGGAGGTCGTAGAAGGTACTGTCATTGGTGTGAAACCGGAAGAAGCTGTCCTTAACATTGGCTACAAGGCTGATGGGATTTTGACTCGCAACGAGTATTCCAATGATCCTGTCGACCTTACAACCGTAGTTAAAGTCGGAGATAAGATGGATGTTAAGGTTGTTAAAGTGAACGACGGCGAAGGCCAGGTTTTACTTTCCTACAAACGTCTTCAGGCTGAAAAAGGCAACAAACGCCTTGAAGAAGCTTTCAACAATCATGAAGTTTTGAAAGCAACTGTAAGCGAGGTTCTCTCCGGAGGATTAAGCGTAGTAATCGACGAAGCAAAGGTATTTATTCCTGCAAGTCTTGCTTCCGATACATTCGAAAAGAATTTAAACAAATTTAAAGGGCAGGAAATTGAATTTGTTATTACCGAATTCAACCCAAGAAGACGCAGAGTCATTGGTGATCGTAAGCAACTATTAGTTGCTAAGAAGGCTGAATTACAGAAAGAGTTATTCGCTAAGATTGCTGTTGGTGATGTGATCGAAGGTGTTGTTAAGAATGTTACAGACTTTGGTGCATTCATTGACTTAGGCGGAGCTGACGGATTACTTCATATTTCTGAAATGTCCTGGGGCCGTGTTGATAATCCTAAGAAGATTTACAAAGTCGGTGACACAGTGAAAGCGTTCATTAAAGATATTAATGATACAAAGATTGCTCTTTCAACCAAGTTTGAAGATGAGAATCCATGGAAGAATGCCAGCGAACGTTTCGCAGTTGGTAATGTTGTAACCGGAAAGGTTGCAAGAATGACTGACTTCGGTGCTTTTGTTGAATTAGCAGACGGAGTTGATGCATTATTACATGTTTCTCAGATTTCTAAAGAACATATCGAAAAACCATCTGACGTATTATCTGTCGGACAGGAAATCGAAGCTAAAATTGTTGGCTTTGTTGAAGAAGAGAAGAAGATTAGCCTTAGCATGAAAGCTTTATTAGAAACAGAGGCTCCTGCTAAGGAAGCTGATGCAGATGACTCCGATGTTGCTGACGTCAACATTGATGAGGTTGCAGCTAGCTTAGAAGATGAACAGTAAAACGGAGGGATAATATGCCATTAGTTGACGGTTATGAGAAATTTAAAAAGGATGTGTTTTCTTTAACAAAAATTGATTTAAATGCTTACAAAGAAAAGCAGATGAAAAGAAGAATTGACACATTGATAGGGAAGAACAATTGTAATTCTTACGATGCATACCTTACATTAATTAAAGGAAACAAAGAGAAATTCGAAGAATTTGTCAATTTCCTTACCATTAATGTTTCTGAATTTTATCGTAACCCGGAACAGTGGGAAGTGCTTGATAAGGAGCTGTTTCCGCAGCTTGTAAAAAAATTTGGTAACAATCTCAAGATTTGGAGTGCTGCTTGCTCCACCGGAGATGAACCATATTCTCTTGTTATGGCACTTAGCAGGCATGTACCTTTGGAAAAAATTAAAATTATTGCGACGGATATAGATAAGCAGGTTATTGCCAAGGCTAAGGTTGGATTATATTCTGCCAAGAGCATTGCCAATGTACCGGCTGACTTAAAGAAGAAATACTTCGAGGAAATCGGCGGTTCCTACCAGATCTCTGATGCCATCAAAAAGAGAGTTGAGTTTAAGGAGCATAACTTATTAAAAGACCCTTATCCAACAAACTGCCACTTAATCGTTTGTAGAAACGTACTTATATATTTCACCGAAGAAGCCAAAGAGGAAGTGTACAAGAAATTTTATGCGTCTCTTGCACAGGGTGGATCCCTCTTCATTGGTAGTACAGAACAGATTTTAACCTACAAAGAAATCGGTTATGAACGTGCCAAGGCCTTCTTCTTTACCCGAACAAATTAATTGATTTACTGCGAATCGGAATAAGCGTAAACATAAAGAAAGAGACTACTTTGATTGCTGATAAGCAGCATGATTAGTAATCTCTTTTTTTATAGTTTTATAATTTTACTAAAAGCGTTATTACCTTTAACATGTATGGTTGCATAATTTTTTCGGATGCAATGTTTTCATCGTTAATGTGAAATTTGCCATAGCAATTTGCTAAGGTGGCCGGTTTCTTTTCTTCTTTACCAAGAGTGGAAGCCAATTCTTTTAAAATGGCCATATCTTCACCCGGCAGATAATAATAGTTTTTGTAATCCAAATAAGGAACCTTGATATTTCCGTCTTGGACCTGACAGCTTAACGACAAAGTTTTACCGGAAAGAGAAAGATAATATTCGTCTTTTCGATAACTGATTGGTTTAGGAACTTCGTATAGAAGATTTGCTTTTAAAATTAGATTTTCAATTTTCCTGCCGTAGTAATCGGTGGAAGTATCCAAAAATGAGGATTTAAATTGAAAATCACCTTGTAGGGCATGAGGATAGGACAGCACCGGCAATAAATAAATCATTCCAAGAACATCCTCATAGTTGTGAAGCAAAAGAAGTTGTTCTTCTTTTAGGTCCCCGGTTTTTAAATACTTTTCATAGTGAGAGATTAGTTCTCCACCGGTATATAGGTCTTTACGACTGATACCAAGAAAGGTTTCCACTGTTTTTTGCTTAAGATTTTCAAGCTTAAGAATGTTTTTGTAACCTTTCAGTTCTTTGTATAAGTCAAGAGAATGCAGCTCTCCCAGGGTGAATTCTCCATGAAGCCGACGACACTTATCTTTTAAATAGGAAATATCAAATCCATCGCCGTTAAATGTAATACAAGTGGTGTATTTTTTACACAGATGAAAAAATGCTGTTAAAAGAGAGAGTTCTTCTTCTTTTTTTTCAGCAAGAAACTGGGTGATACAGACGTATTCACCTTTTAATGTAGCACAACCAATCATATATAATTGAGAGGTTTTTGATGAAAATCCCGTAGTTTCAATGTCAAATAGGATTGCATCCTCGGTTAAAAATGACAGACTTTTAGGGGAAACATCGTTAATTTTCACTTCATGTTGTATTGTTTTCATTGAAATCTCCAAAAAGTTAGTTTAAAGTAACCATTTATTGTTGTTAAATATATATCTATTATAGCATATTAATGAAAATATGATATAATCAAATATGGATTTAAGAAGTTTTATAAGAAAGAAGGAGAAGAAATGGGAAATTTAACTTTCAAGGGTGGAGTGCATCCATTCGAGGGAAAAGAACTTTCCAAAGATAAACCGGTGAAACCTTATTTACCAACCGGTGATTTGGTATATCCACTTTCCCAACATATTGGTGCCCCAGCAAACCCTGTGGTAGCTAAAGGTGACCATGTATTAGCTGGACAGCTAATTGCTGAAGCCGGTGGCTTTGTATCAGCCCCAATCTATGCAAGTGTTTCCGGTACAGTAAAAGCAATTGAGCCTCGTAGAAACGCCACCAGTACCATGGTGCCATCAATCATTATTGAAAATGATGGCGAATACAAATCCGTGGAATTTAATGCTGTTGACGATCCATTCTCTTTACCGAGAGAAGAAATTCTTGAGCGTATTAAAACCGCCGGAATTGTGGGTATGGGAGGAGCAGGATTCCCTACTCATGTAAAATTATCACCAAAGGAGCCTGACAAGATTGACTACATTATTGCCAACTGTGCAGAGTGTGAGCCATATCTTACTTCTGACTATCGTTTAATGCTTGATGAGCCGGAAGCTTTAGTAGGTGGTATGAAACTTATGGTATCCCTGTTTGATAATGCTCAGGGTATCATTGCAATTGAAGACAATAAGCCGGATTGTATCAAGCTTATTTCTGAATTAGTAAAAGATGAACCTAAGGTTTGTGTGAAACAAGTCATGACAAAATATCCACAGGGTTCTGAACGTCAGATGATTTATGCAACAACCGGACGTGAGATTAACTCTTCCATGTTACCGGCTGATGCTGGTTGTATTGTGGATAATACAGCAACAATTATCAACGTATTTAAAGCAGTAAAAGAAGGAAAACCATTAACTCATCGTGTTGTTACTGTAACAGGAGATGCCATTGAAGATCCAAGAAACTTTGATGTTTTATTCGGTACCAACTTTGCAGAGTTAATTGAAGCTGCAGGCGGATTCAAAAATGAACCTGAAAAGATTATTTCAGGTGGTCCTATGATGGGATTTGCTGTTTTTGATACCAACTTCCCTGTTGTTAAAAATACATCCTCTATTTTATGTCTGTCACATGATGAGGTTGCAGCAACGGAACCTACGGCATGTATTAATTGCGGACGTTGTGTGGAAGTGTGTCCTTCCAGATTAATTCCATCCCGTCTTTCCAAATTAATGGATCACGGTGATATTGAAACATTTGAAAAGATGAACGGTGTTGAGTGTGTTGAATGTGGAAGCTGTAGCTTTATTTGCCCGGCTAAGAGACATTTGGCTCAGTCCATCAGAGCAGGACGTCAGACAGTACTTGCCAACAGACGTAAGAAAAAGTAAAAGAGGTGTAGAACAGTGAATGAATTATTAAACGTGTCATCATCACCACATGTTCGTTCCAAAGATACCACTCAGAAGATTATGCTTTACGTAATCATTGCATTACTTCCGGCAACCTGCTTTGGTATTTATAATTTTGGAATATCAGCATTGGTGTTGGTATTGGTTACTATCGCAAGCTGTGTAGCTTCGGAGTACATTTTTAATTTAATTACGAAAAGAAAACAAACAATTAATGATTTAAGTGCCGTTGTCACAGGTTTATTGTTAGCATTAAACCTGCCATCATCCTTCCCATGGTACCTTGCAGTACTTGGTGGAGTATTCGGTATTATTATCGTTAAAATGGTATTTGGTGGATTAGGTCAGAACTTTATGAACCCTGCACTTGGTGCAAGATGTTTCTTACTTATTTCCTTTGCCGGATATATGACTAATTTTACCTACGATGGTAAATCAACTGCAACTCCTCTTGCATTATTAAAAGCAGGAGAGCAGGTTAACAGCATGGATATGTTCCTTGGAACCTGTGCAGGTACCATCGGTGAGACCAGTGTAATTGCAATTTTAATCGGTGCAATCTTCCTTATTCTTATGGGAGTAATTGATTTATCAATTCCTGCATCTTATATTTTAACATTTGCAGCTTTCACACTGTTGTTCTCAGGACATATGTTTGATATTAACTTCCTTGTGGCTGAGTTATGCGGTGGTGGTTTAATGCTTGGTGCATTCTTTATGGCTACCGACTATGCAACCAGCCCAATTACAACAAAAGGACGAATTATCTTTGGAATCTGTCTTGGTATTCTTACCGGATTATTCCGTTTTTATGGTGCTTCTGCAGAAGGTGTTTCTTATGCAATTATCTTCTCCAACCTTTTAGTACCATTGATTGAGAAAATCTCCGTACCTACAGCATTTGGTAAAGGAGGCAAGAAGCATGAGTAGAATCGTTAGTGATACAATTAAGATTTTTGCCATAACTTTAGTTGCAGGATTACTTCTTGGTGGCGTATATACAATTACCAAGGAACCGATTGCAAAAGCAGAGGATGCAGCTAAGCAGGAAGCTTACAAATCTGTATTTAAGGATGCAGACAGTTTTGAAGCTGTTGATTTTGATGAAAAACAGGCAGCATCAGTTCTCAAAGAGGGCGGATACACCGATGATACCATCGATGAAGTTGTTGTTGCAAAAGATAAAGCAGGAGAAGAGATGGGTTATGTTTTAACCATTACTTCCTCTGCAGGATACGGCGGAGACATTCAGTTTTCCATCGGACTTATGAAAGACGGAACATTAAATGGCTACTCCATTCTTTCTATTAGCGAGACTGCCGGATTAGGTATGAAGGCAAAAGAGGAGAAATTCTCCAGCCAGTTCGTTAATAAACAGGTTGAAAAGTTTGAAGTTACAAAGACAGGTTCAACATCTGATAGTGAAATTGATGCTATCAGTGGTGCAACCATTACCTCTAAGGCTATGACATATGGTGTTGATTCAGGTCTTTACTACTTCCAAAACGTTTTAATGGAAGGAGGAGCTGAATAATGAATAAATGTATGGAACGTTTATACAACGGTATTTTGAAAGAGAACCCAACCTTCGTATTAATGCTTGGTATGTGTCCTACTTTGGCTGTTACCACTTCAGCTATGAACGGTATCGGAATGGGTCTTTCAACCACAGTTGTATTGGCTTTATCGAACCTTTTGATTTCAATGTTGAGAAATGTTATTCCTGATCGAGTACGTGTACCGTCCTTTATCGTAGTAGTAGCATCTTTCGTAACTATGGTTCAGTTCCTTGTACAAGGTTTTGTTCCAAGTTTATATGATTCTTTAGGAATCTATATTCCATTGATCGTAGTTAACTGTATTATCTTAGGACGTGCAGAAAGCTATGCATCAAAGAATCCTCCACTTCCTTCTTTATTCGACGGAATTGGTATGGGTCTTGGATTTACATGTAGTATTACAATTATCGGTGCTTTCCGTGAGTTTATCGGTGCAGGACAGGTACTTGGTCATCAGGTACTTCCAATTGCTGATATGGCATCCGGAACACCTGGATATGTTCCTGTAACTATTTTCGTACTTGCTCCTGGTGCATTCTTTGTACTTGGTTCTTTAACTGCAGTAATCAATGCAATTAACAACCATAAAAAAGCACAGGGCAAGAAAGTAAAAGCTGCTCAGGGATGTGGCGCATGTCCATCTAAGGATTCTTGTCCTTCCGCAAATTCAGCTGAAGGATGTTCCGGTGAAGCAAAAGCTGCAAAAGCTCCTAAAACAGAAGCTCCAAAAGCTGAAGGAACAACTGAAACAGAGAAAAAAGTAGAGGAATAGGAGGGAAATTGATATGGAGAATTTATTAGTAATTACCATAGGTGCAGCGCTTGTTAATAACGTTGTATTAAGCCAGTTCCTTGGTTTATGTCCTTTCCTCGGTGTTTCTAAAAAAGTTGAAACAGCAGCCGGAATGGGCGGTGCGGTAATCTTCGTTATCACACTTGCATCTTTGGTTTGTGGAATTATTGAAAAATTTATTTTAGTACCTGCCAACCTTGATTATTTAAATACTATCGTATTCATTTTAATCATCGCTGCGCTTGTACAGTTCGTTGAAATGTTCTTACATAAATCTATGCCAGCATTATACAATTCACTTGGTGTATATCTTCCTTTGATTACTACCAACTGTGCTGTACTTGGTATTGCTCTTAAGAATGTTCAGAACGGATATGGCATTATTGCCGGAACAGTGAATGGTATGTTTACAGCAATCGGTTTTGCGATTTCAATCATAATCCTTGCCGGTATTCGTGAGCAAATTCAGTACAATGATTTTCCGGAGGCATTTAAAGGATCTGCCAGCGTTCTTATTACAGCAGGTTTAATGGCAATTGCTTTCTTCGGATTTTCAGGAATCATTTAGTAGGGAGGCAAAGATATGAACGGAATTATTATTGCCGGAGTATTGATTGCCGGTGTAGGTATTTTTATCGGTATTTTCCTTGGAGTTGCCGGTGAAAAATTTGAAGTTGAAGTAGACCCTAGAGAAGCAGCTATTTTAGATACACTTCCTGGAAATAACTGTGGTGGTTGTGGATATCCCGGATGTTCCGGATGTGCAGCAGCCATTGTTAAGGGAGAAGCTGCTGTAAACCAGTGTCCTGTAGGTGGAGCACCTGTCGCTGCAAAAATCAGTGAAATCATGGGTGTAGAAGCTGAAGAGGGAGTAAAACAGGTTGCATTCGTAAAATGTATCGGTGATTGCGAAAAGGCAAACACCAATTACAAATATACAGGTATTGAAGATTGTTCTGTAGCAAAACGTGCTCCGGGCGGCGGTCCAAAAGCCTGCGATTATGGATGTATGGGTTATGGTTCTTGTGTAAAAGCATGTCAGTTTGATGCAATCCATATTGTTAACGGAATTGCAGTTGTTGATAAGGATGAATGTAAAGCCTGCGGTAAATGTATCGAGGTTTGTCCTAACCACTTAATCGAACTTGTACCATATGAAGCTAAACATATTGTACAGTGCTCTAACCAGGATCTTGGTAAAAAAGTTATGCAGGTATGTAAAACAGGATGTATCGCTTGTCACCTTTGTGAGAAGAACTGTCCTGTACAGGCAATTACAGTTGAAAATAACGTGGCACACATTGATCAGGATAAATGTATCGGATGTGGAATTTGTGCACAGAAATGTCCAAAACAGGTTATTATGTAATTCTGCATTGAAATATAAGGTTGTCGGCTATGGTCGGCAACCTTTTTTCTTGTGTAAAATAGGGGTTTGTGCTATACTCATTTAGAATATTATGGGAAAGGAATGCAATTATGACTGAGGAGAAAATTCAGCGTATTAATGAGTTGTATCATAAATCAAAAGGTGAAGGCCTGACAGAAGCAGAGAAAGAAGAGCAGGCAAAACTTCGTAAAGAATATATTAACGATATTAAGGGCTCCATTGCGGCTCAAATGAAAAATGTCAATATTATAGAAAAAGATGGTTCTATTGTAAATGCAGCAGAACAAATGGAAAAGAAGAAGGGAAATAAAGGTGAGTAAAATAAATGTAATCAATCCAAAATTGGCAGAGATTCTGGCAAATGCTCCTTCTAATGATGTGGCACGTCAGGATTATTTTATTTCCATTGCCAAAGAGGAAATTCAGCGAAGAAGTGACGAACTTGGAAGAAAATTAACCTGTTGTGTCAACACCTTTGGCTGTCAGATGAACGCAAGGGATTCTGAAAAGATATTGGGTGTATTAGAGGCTGCAGGCTATGTGGAATCAGAAGATGAACACTCTGATTTTGTAATATATAACACTTGTACCGTACGTGAAAATGCCAACAACCGTGTATGGGGACGACTTGGTTATTTAAGCACCATAAAGAAAAAGAATGCCCAGATGATCATTGCCCTTTGCGGATGTATGATGCAGGAAGACATTGTACGTGAAAAGATCAAGAAAAGCTATCCTTATGTGGACCTGGTATTTGGAACACATAATATTTATCGCTTTTCAGAGCTTTTGGTACAAACACTGTTTTCCGATTACCAGATTATGGAAATCTTAGATGACAGCAAGAAAATTGTGGAAGAGCTTCCAATTGTTCGAAAATATGCTTACAAATCCGGCGTCAACATTATGTTTGGCTGTAACAATTTTTGTACCTATTGCATCGTTCCATACGTGCGAGGTAGAGAAAAGAGCCGAGAGCCAAAGGATATTATCAACGAAGTAAAGAAACTTGCTGCGGACGGTGTCATTGAAATTATGCTTCTTGGCCAAAACGTAAATTCTTACGGCAAAGGCCTTGAACATCCGATTTCTTTTGCCGAATTATTGCAGGAAGTGGAAAAGATTGACGGCATAGAACGAATTCGTTTTATGACTTCCCATCCAAAGGATTTATCCGATGAGCTAATTGATGTTATGGCTCATTCCAAAAAGATTTGCAAACATCTTCATCTGCCGGTGCAGTCAGGAAGTACCAATCTTTTAAAGAGCATGAACCGTCGTTATACCAGAGAACATTACCTTGCTTTGGTGAAAAAGATTCGAGAAAAACTTCCTGATATTGCCTTGACCACTGATATTATTGTGGGATTTCCCGGCGAAACCGATCAGGATTTTGAAGATACCTTATCATTGGTAAAAGAAGTGGAATACGACAGTGCTTTTACCTTTATTTATTCAAAGAGAACCGGCACACCCGCCGCCTCCTTTGAAAATCAGATTCCGGATGACGTGGTAAAAGAACGATTTGACCGTTTATTAAAAGTGGTTCAAGAGATTTCTGCCAAAAAGGCCATGGAATATACGGGAAAAGTTGTGGATGTACTGGTAGAAGAAGTGAATGCCCAGGATCCGTCTTTGGTTACCGGAAGATTGAGCAATAATTCTGTGGTACATTTTGCCGCAGACAAAAAATTCATTGGATCCATTGTGAATGTACACCTGGATGAATGCAAAGGTTTTTACTATTTGGGAACAATGGTGACAGAATAGGAGATTAACATGTACGCTTTTATAAAAGGAACCGTGGATGAAATCGGCGATAATTATGTGGTACTGGACTGCAATGATGTGGGCTATGAAATTTTTGTACCTACAACGGTAATTCATTTGATTCCTTCACGGGGTTCACAGATAAAATTGTACACGTATTTAAATGTACGAGAAGACGCCATGATTTTATATGGCTTTTTATCCAAAGATGATAAAAATATATTTAAAATGTTATTGCAGGTAAGCGGAATCGGCCCAAAGGGTGCTCTTGCCATATTATCTGCCTTAACGCCGGACGATTTACGTTTTGCCATTCTGGCCGGAGATGATAAGGCCATTTGCAAGGCTCAGGGAATCGGAAAGAAAATGGCGCAAAAACTGATTATTGAATTAAAGGATAAACTTGATTTAAACGAGGCCCTGGAATTATCTTCAAAACATCAACAAGATCAACCTATGTCAGCCTATACCGATGCCAAAAACGATGCCATCAGTGCTCTGGTTGCTCTTGGATATTCCTCTACGGAAAGTATGCGTGTTGTAACTTCCATTGAAACAACAGAGGATATGGATGCAGAACAAATCATTAAACTGGCATTGAAAAAGCTGGCATTTTAACATAAGGGGAAACACTCATGGAAAAAAGAATCATTTCCACTCAATTACAAACCGAAGATTTAAAAATTGAAACCGGTCTGAGACCTCAGACCCTGGATGAGTATATTGGGCAGGAAAAGGTAAAAAACAATTTAAAAGTCTATATAGAAGCGGCAAAAGAACGAGGGGAATCTTTAGATCACGTGCTTTTTTACGGACCGCCGGGTCTTGGTAAAACCACCCTTTCCTGTATTATTGCCAATGAAATGGGCGTGAATGTGAAAATCACCTCTGGACCCGCCATTCAAAAGCCGGGAGAAATGGCCTCTATTTTAAATAATCTTGGAGAAGGCGATATTCTTTTTGTGGATGAAATCCATCGCTTGAACCGTCAGGTGGAAGAAGTATTGTATCCCGCCATGGAGGATTACGCCATTGACATTATGATTGGAAAAGGAACCACTGCAAGGTCCATTCGCTTGGACTTGCCCCGTTTTACCCTGGTGGGAGCCACCACAAGGGCAGGACTTTTGTCGGCACCGCTGAGAGATCGTTTTGGCGTGGTGAACCATTTGGAGTTTTATACACCGGAGGAATTGAAGATTATTATTATGCATTCCGCAGCCAAGTTGAATGTAGAAATCAATCAGGATGGGGCCTATGAACTGGCTCGCCGATCCAGAGGAACCCCAAGACTTGCCAACCGTCTTTTAAAACGAGTGAGAGATTTTGCCCAGGTAAAATATGACGGAGTGATTACAAAGGAAGTCACAGATGAGGTGTTGAATCAGTTAGAGGTGGACAGCTACGGCCTTGATCGAAACGATACCAATATTTTACTTACCATGATGGACAAATTTAACGGAGGTCCTGTGGGGCTTGATACCTTGGCCGCTGCAATCGGTGAAGATTCAGGAACTATAGAGGATGTTTTTGAACCTTACCTTGTTAAAAACGGATTTATCAATCGTACGCCAAAAGGCAGAGTTGCAACGGATTTTGCCTACGAACATTTTCATCGCGTAAGAAATGAAGAATAATCGGGAATACTATTGTAAATTGTTGGTTTTCAAGTTATAATATACAATATCTTGTAGTTAAAGTGAAAAGGTGGTAGAATATGACAACGAAATCGAATGCAGAGGTTTTGATTGGCGGAAAAGTGTATACTTTAAGCGGTTACGAAAGCGAAGAGTATATGCAGAAGGTTGCCTCTTTTATAAACAAGAAAATAGAAGAGTTATCTACTCAAATGGAGAATTATAATCATTTGTCAATTGAGCAACGTGCCCTTTTAATGGAGTTGAATCTGGCAGATGAATATTTCAAATGCAAAGAACGGGTAGAACAGTTAGAAGCTGACATTGAAGAATTCAAACAAGAAGAAGCAGAAATGAAGCATGAGTTAATTTCACTTCAAATCAAACTGGATACCATGAAAGATAATGTTACCGAGTTGGAAACGAAGAACAAAGAATTGACTTTAAACAAAGAAAAGCTGGAAGCTTCCCTGGAAGATAAACTTTTAGGTAAAATAAATTAAACGAGAAACTCCATTTTGCGCATTGTGAAATGGAGTTTTTATATAATGAGGATGAAGAAATGAAACATGAATTATTGGCGCCGGCAGGTAATCTGAATATTTTTTATGCAGTGATTAACGCAGGAGCAGATGCTGTTTATGTGGGAGGACCGAAGTTTTCCGCAAGAGCCTATGCCAAGAATTTTACAGAAGAAGAATTGATCACTGCCATTACCTATGCCCATTTACATCAGGTAAAAGTGTATATGACGGTGAATACTTTAATTAAAAACAGCGAAATGGATGAATGCATTCAAATGATGATTCCTTTTTATGAGGCAGGACTTGATGGGGTCATTGTGCAGGATGTAGGTGTTTTGGCTGCTTTTAAGAAGCATTTTCCGGGCATGGAACTTCATAGCAGTACCCAGATGTCCGTTTCCAACGTCTATGGTGCCAAGCTTATGAAAGAAGCCGGCGTATGCCGTGTGGTTCCATCAAGGGAATTGTCTTTAAAAGAAATCCAAAGAATACATGAGGAAGCGGAAATTGAAATTGAAAGCTTTATTCATGGAGCGCTGTGTTACAGCTACTCCGGACAATGCCTTTTAAGCAGTGTAATTGGCGGAAGAAGCGGCAACCGCGGACGCTGTGCCGGACCGTGTCGTCTTCCTTATGAAGTATTGGATCAATATCATAAAAGGATTTTGAAATCCTCCAATATTTTGTCATTAAAAGATTTGTGTACCATAAACTTTTTACCAAAACTATTGGATGCAGGGATTTATTCCCTGAAGATTGAAGGAAGAATGAAACAGGCTTCCTATGCCTATACTGTGGTTTCCATTTACCGTAAATATCTTGATTATTACGAAAAGTACGGTGGAAAGAATTACAAAGTAAGCAAAGAAGATTACGAGACCCTGATTCAGTCCGGTAATCGTGATGGTTTTACTGACGGTTATTACATGAAACACAACGGAAAAGATATGATTACTTCCTCCACGGCAGCCCACAACAGCAGTCAGGGTGAACTGGATGAAAGTATCTTGATAAAACCAAAGCAATTACCTGTTTCAGGTTCTGTATTTCTATATAAAAATCAACCGGCCATGTTACAGCTCACTTATAATGATACGGTGATTGCTGTGGAAGGTGGCATGGTGGAACAAGCCAAAAGCGCCGGCTTAACCAAAGAAAAAATTGAGAAACAATTAAACAAAACCGGCTCTTCCATGTTTTATTTTAAAGAGTTGTTCTGCGAAACGGAAGATGACTGTTTTCTTCCTGTTTCAGAGTTAAATAATTTGAGACGTCTTGCCATGGAAAATTTGACCAAAGAATTGTGCAATAGACGTTCTTACGCAAAACCATCTGACCAAGAATTTTTGGAACCAAAGACCTTTACAGGAGGAATCAGCGCTTTGATTTCATCTGCGGATCAGTTTTTCGAAGTCCTTGCAAAGGATTATATCCGCCGTATTTACGTGGATTTTTTTGCCATGAATTCTGAGGACATGGCAACTTTAAAGGAGTTTATAGCGTCTAACAATGTGGTGGATAAGGAAATTTATTTTGCTCTGCCATACATTTTGCGAGCAAATAATGAACGCCTTCTTCGCAACTATATGGATGAATTTTTACCGTTTTTATCCGGAGTGCTGGTTCGTTCCTACGATGAACTGGGCTTTGTAAAAGACTATGGATTAAACATTGTTTCGGATGCTTCCCTATACAGTTTTTCCGATGTATCAAAAAAGCAGCTGATGGATTTTGGGGTTGCGCAAACCACCATTCCTTATGAATTAAGCGAAAAGGAAATTTTACATCGGGATAACAGCGCAAGCGAATTACAGGTGTTTGGACGCATTCCGGTGATGATTACTGCCGGTTGCCTTAAGAAAAACACCTTAAAATGCGATCATAAAAGTGAGAAATTTTATTTGAAAGACCGCAAGGGATACGAATTTATGGCTCGTAATGAGTGTCAGAGCTGTCTTAATATTATATATAACAGCAAGCCTACCTGCTTTTTTAACAAACCGTATGAAGCAGTGTGTGATTGTATGCGCTTGTCTTTTACCATGGAGTCAAAAGAAGAAACCAAAAACGTTTTAAGCTTATTTGAAAAAAACGTATTACAATTGCCTGTTCAGGCGGCTTCATTGAATGACTTTACCTGGGGACATTACAAAAAAGGTGTGGAATAAAGGGAGATACTTATGATTGAAATTCTTGTACAAGTTTCCAAAATCATAATGATTTTACTTTTGTGTCTTTATACCATTGAGTGTTTTACCGTTATGACGAGAAAAGATGCAGAAGTTCGAGAACAAATTATAAACAGACAACGTAAATTTGCGTTTATGCTGCATTTTTTGGCCTATTTAATTATGTTTGCCGTAAAAATGGATATTAAATATCTGGTTTTCTATGCAGTCCAGGTGTTGATTTTTACGCTGTTTCTCAACCTATATGACTTATTTTACGAAAAAGCGTCACCTCTTGTGGTGAACAATATGGTATTGCTTTTAATGATCGGTTTGATTATGCTGACCCGATTGAATTTTGAACATGCCATCCGTCAGTTTGTGTTTATTGTGGCAGCCATCGTACTATGTGTTTTGGTGCCTTTGATTATTCATAAATTGACCTTTCTTGATAAACTGACCTGGGTATACGCCGCAGTGGGTATTTTAGCTCTTCTGGTGGTTTTTGCAACAGCAACCGTAACCGGTGGAGCCAAACTGTCCATTGATTTGGGTCCGGTATCCATTCAGCCGTCGGAATTTGTTAAAATTACCTACGTATTTTTTGTTGCCTGTATGCTATATAAAAATACCGAGTTTAAACAGGTACTGATTACAACGGCAGTGGCTGCCACTCATGTATTGATATTGGTGGCTTCAAGGGACCTTGGAGGCGCATTGATTTTATTTGTTGCCTATATGGTAATGACCTTTGTAGCAACAAAGGATATTCGTTATTTTTTGATTATTTTTGCAGGCGGATGTCTGGCTTCGGTGATGGCATATTTTTTGTTTTCCCACGTTCAGATTCGTGTTGCCAATTGGCTTGATCCTTTTTCCGATATTACAGGAACGGGACTTCAACTTTCCCAATCACTTTTTGCCATTGGAACCGGAGGATGGCTTGGTCTTGGTCTTTTCCAGGGAATGCCAAAAAGTATCCCGGTGGTGGAATCCGACTTTATTTTCTCCGCCATTTCAGAGGAAATGGGCTTGATTTTTGCCTTAAGTATGTTACTTGTGTGTATCAGTTGCTTTATTATGTTTTTAAATATAGCACTTCAAATAAAGAATCAGTTTTACAAGTTAATTGCTCTGGGACTTGGCTGTGTATATGGTTTCCAGGTCTTTTTAATGGTGGGAGGAGTGACCAAATTCATACCGTCCACCGGTGTAACGCTGCCTTTAATCAGTTATGGAGGAAGCTCCATTGTAAGTACCGTCATAATTTTCTCAATTATTGAAGGGTTATATATTCTAAGAGAGGATGAAGGTGAATTCTTTGCAAAAAAGAGAAGAAAAACTAGAGAAAAAGCTCAAAAAGGAAGAAAAGAAAAAGAACAATAAGTCCAACCGGGAATTTGCCATTGTGGCTTATTGCTTTATCGCCATTTTTGTGGCCATGATTGGATATATTGTTTATTTCCAGGTATTTAAAGCAGAAGATATTATAAACAATTCTTATAACAAACGTCATGAACTGTTTGCAAGCCGAATGATTCGCGGTGATATTGTCTCTGCAGAAGGGGACGTGCTGGCCACCACCAAGGTTTCCGAAAGTGGTAAGGAAACACGTTATTATCCTCATGGCAATATGTATGCCCATGCAGTGGGTTACTGTGAAAACGGTACCACCGGAGTGGAAGAACAGGCTAACTTCAGCCTTCTTCGAACACATTCCTTTATTGGAAATCAGATTTATAATATGCTTACGGAAAAGAAAAACAAAGGAGATACGGTTGTAACTACATTGAAATCAAAGTTACAGTCGGTGGCGTACAATGCCCTTGGCTCTTTTAACGGAGCAGTGGTAGCCATTGATCCTTCCAACGGAAGAATTCTTGCCATGGTAAGCAAGCCGGATTTTGATCCTAACGATGTAAAAGAAGGTTATGAGGATATTATTTCCAATGATTCCGTACTTTTAAACCGTGCCACCCAAGGTTCCTATACCCCGGGTTCCACCTTTAAAATTTTTACCACATTGGAATACTTAAAGGAACACGGCTCTGATGCCGCTTATACCTACAATTGTACCGGACAGATTTCCATGGACGGAACCACCGTTCATTGCTACGGAAATGAGGTGCACGGCCAGTTGGATTTGGAACACGCCTTTGCTGAATCCTGTAACTGTGCCTATGCCAACATGGGGCTTAATTTAAACATCTCAGAATTCCAAAAAATGACGAAAAAAATGCTGTTTAACAGTGCATTGCCTATTGAATATCCATACACCAAAAGCAGCTTTTCCCTATCCAAGGATTCCTCCACAGCATCCATTATGATGGGTAGTTTTGGACAGGATCAGATTACCGTTTCGCCAATGCATCTTGCCATGGTTGCCGCTGCAATTGAGAATAACGGTATGTTAATGAAACCATATGTGATTGACCATGTGGAAAATGATGCAGGTGACATTGTGACCGAAACAGAGCGGGAAGAGTACCGGAACCTGTTATCCAAAAACAATGCCAAAGTTATGCAAAAATTAATGGAAGCCACAGTGAATTACGGAACCGCAACCGCCCTTCAAAGCAGCAAATACAAAGCAGCAGGTAAAACAGGTTCGGCTCAGGTCAGCGATTCTTCTGACGACACCCATTCCTGGTTTGTGGGCTATGCAAATAGGTCTTCCGGCAAGGATTTAGCCATTGCCGTCATTGTGGAAAAACAAGGTAACGGTAGCCGCTATGCGGTGCCAATTGCCAAAAAAGTATTTGATGCTTATTTTGATTAATAATTGCACCTGCTTCTAAAAAGTTGTATAATTTTGTTAGATTTATAGAACCAAACCATGGAGGACTTGTGCAATGATCGAAGCGACGAGCTGTGGTGGTGTGGTAATTTTCAGAGGAAAGATTTTATTACTGTTCAAGAACTACAAGAACAGATATGAAGGTTGGGTTCTCCCAAAGGGAACGGTAGAAGAAGGGGAAGACTACAAGGAGACCGCAACAAGAGAAGTAAAAGAAGAAACTGATGTGGATGCAACAATCATCAAATATGTTGGCAAGAGCCATTACACTTTTACTGTTCCGGAAGATACAGTGGAAAAGGATGTTCATTGGTATCTGATGATGGCTGACAGTTATTACTCAAAACCACAAAAAGAGGAATATTTCGTGGATTCCGGATATTACAAATTCCACGAAGCATATCATCTTCTGAAGTTTTCTAACGAAAAACAGATTTTGGAAAATGCCTATAACGAGTACCTGGAATTGAAGAAAAACAATCTTTGGGGTAACAGGAGGTATTATTGAAATGGTATAAGCATCTCTATGTAGGGCCATCCCTACAGGAGAAAAAGGAGAAAGTGATAAGAAATCTTCGACGCAATGTTTTACAGGTCGAAGTTTACGTAATTGTTCTTGCCGACAATGGTAAGGACAATTTTCGTATCATACATAGTTTAGAATTATTACAAAAACCATATCCAAAGGATGAACTTACTGTGGTTGGCATTGCAGGAGGAAAGGAAGAAGCCTTTTTTCTTGTGGAAGACATGGTGAAGGACGTGCTGAAAGAAACAGGAAGCGTGGAACATATCTCATCCTATTTTGGTGCCAAAGGAGGGCTTTGATGGCCATTCTTTTAACAATACTTAAAGTGATTGGAATCATCGTTCTTGTTCTTCTTGGAATTGCACTGTTGTTGATTTTACTGGCATTGTTTTTACCGGTGAAATATTGCGCAAGGGCTTCCCTGAAAGAACTGTATAAACATGCAGATGGTTCTTTTACCATGAAGGAGCAGCTTCCCTATTTAAAAGTAAAAGGTGTTGCCAGCTGGCTTTTTCATTTTTTTGGTATTTTCTTTTTTTATGAAAACCAGGAAACAGATTACGGATTTCGCATTCTTTTCTTCAAAAAACACCTGGCAACAGAAGAGAAAGATCCGGTTGAAGATGAACATTTTACCTTTGTAAAAGAGGAACCTCAGGAAGATCTTCCTAAAATAGAGCATCCGGTACAAAAGGAGATGTCAACGAAAATACCGGATACCACTACAAAACAAACCTCTTCAAAAAGGCCGAAAGAGAGAAAAAAGAAAAAAGAGAAAACAGAAAAATCCACTCACGGAATTTTCGAAGTACTTTCTTCGGTATACGTGACACTTAACAAAGAAGAAAACAAAGATGCTTTTCAACTGGTAAAGCATGAGTTACAATATTTATGTAAACATTTCGGCCCAAGGAAACTGGTGGGAGAGCTGAACTTTTCCTTGTCAGACCCTTGTTATACCGGATTATTACTTGGATTCATCAGTTTATTTCCTTTAAGCTATCATAAGAATTATAAAATTGTGCCGGATTTTATTACAGAACAACTGTATGTATACGGCGACATGGAATTTAAAGGAAGAATCAGACTTATACATGTGGTGATTGCAGGATTTCATTTATATAAGAATCCGGTCATCAAGAAACTATGGAAATCATGGAGGTAATTACTATGTCAGAGAATAATTTTGTTTCAACAGTGGAATCTTTATTTCATGGGATGGACAGTTTTGTAACAGCAAGTACCGTGGTTGGTGATGCAATTCATATTGGGGATACCATTATCCTTCCTTTGGTGGATGTTAGCTTTGGAGTTGCTGCAGGAGCTTTTTCTCAGGATAAGAAGAATAACGGCGGTGGAGGACTTGGCGGTAAAATGACTCCAAGTGCAGTGCTTGTTATTCAAAACGGACATACAAAACTGGTTAACATTAAGAATCAGGATGGAGTAACCAAGATTTTAGATATGGTTCCGGATATTGTGGATCGTTTTACCGGTAAGAAGGACGATATTGACATGACTGAAGTTGTAGAAGAAATTAAAAATACAAAAGAAACAACGCCAGAAGATTAATAATTCTAAATCAATTTTTACATATTTCATCATAACCACCAAAATCAAAAAAGATTTTGGTGGCTTTTTTTGTTGCCTTTTTCTTGGATTGACGGTACCAAGAAGCAGATCAAAAAAACAAATCATTATCTTACAAAAAGCAAAAAAATAAGGCGAACAGTAGTACTGTTCGCCAAAACGTCATCTATTATGCTCTTTCAACTTTACCGCTTCTTAAGCAAGAAGTACAAACATACATCTTCTTAGGAGTTCCGTTAACGTTACATCTAACAGATTTGATGTTAGACTTCCACATCTTTGATGATTTGTTATGTGCGTGGCTGACGTTGTTTCCAAAATGTGCGCCTTTGCCACAAACGCTACATACTGCCATAATTGTGCACCTCCTTGCAGTCTTTACTACGTCGACACTTACTTGTCGTAATCGCAACATAGATATATTATCAAACTTGAGTAAAGAATGCAAGGATTTTTTAATTTTAATTAAAATATCCGGTGAAACTATTCACTTTTTCACTAAAAACGAGTATAATAGGGCGGTATATAATACGGAGGTTATCTATATGAATGGTAAAATGGATACAGAATTAGGAAAGGTTATCATCGATAGCGAAGTAATTAAAACTTATGCAGGAAGCGTTGCAGTTGGTTGTTTCGGAATTGTGGGAATGGCTGCTGTAAATGTAAAGGACGGCTTGGTTCGTCTTTTAAAGAAAGATTACCTGAACCATGGTATTGAAGTTTCTATTGAAGACAATAAAATTAAAATTAACTTCCATGTAATCATCGCATACGGTGTGAGCATTGAAGCAATCACTGACACATTAATTCATACAGTGAAATATCAGGTAGAAGAATTTACCGGTATGACCATTGATAAGATTAACATCTTTGTTGAAGGTGTTCGTGTCATTGATTAAGGAGGATATTTGTAATGAATACAATAAATGCAGAATTATTGGGCAAATGTTTTTTGGCCGGTGCTAAGAATCTGGAGACCAAGAAGGAATGGATTAATGAACTTAATGTATTCCCTGTTCCGGATGGCGATACCGGTACCAATATGACTATGACCATTATGTCCGCAGCCAACGAAGTGGGTGCACTTGACAATCCAACGATGAAAGATTTATGTAAAGCTATTTCATCCGGATCGTTACGTGGCGCCAGAGGTAACTCCGGTGTAATTTTATCCCAGTTACTTCGTGGTTTTACAAAAGTTGCCAAGAATCATGATGAACTTGATGTGGTTACTTTAAGTGAAGCAATTAATAAAGCAGTTGAAACTGCATATAAGGCAGTTATGAAGCCGAAAGAGGGAACGATTCTTACAGTTGCAAGAGGTATTTCCGATAAGGCTTTGGATTTGGTTGGAGATGTGGATGAAGTGGAAGAATACATTCGTCTTCTTATTGAAGAAGGTGACGCAGTACTTCAGACCACTCCTGATTTATTACCTGTTTTGAAACAGGCCGGTGTAGTGGATTCCGGCGGACAGGGACTTATGGAAGTGCTCAGAGGCGCCTATGACGCTTTAATGGGCAAAGAGATTGATACTTCCTTTGTTGCACCTACCACATCCGTCACTGAGAAAATCACACCGGAAACAGAAGCTGAAATCAAATTTGGCTACTGTACCGAATTCATCATTGTTTTGGACAAACCTATGAAGGACGCAGAAGTTGCTTCTTTTAAGAAATTCCTTGAAAACCTTGGTGATTCCATTGTCCTTGTGGCTGATGAAGATATTACAAAGGTACATGTTCATACCAATGAACCGGGTGTTGCACTTACAAAAGCTCTTACCTATGGTTCTTTAAGCAGAATTAAGATTGACAATATGCGTGAAGAGCATCAGGAAAAGCTTTTTAAAGAAGCTGAAAAGTTAGCTGCAGCACAGGAAGCCAAAAAAGCAGAAGAGGCCAAAGAGCCTAGAAAAGAAATGGGCTTTATTTCTGTCGCCGTTGGTGAAGGATTAAATGAAATCTTCAAAGGTCTTGGTGTGGATTACCTCATTGAAGGTGGTCAGACCATGAATCCAAGTACCGAAGATATGTTGGAAGCCATTGATAAAGTCAATGCAGACCACATTTTTATTCTTCCAAACAACAGCAACATTATTATGGCTGCCAATCAGGCTGCTTCCTTATGTGAAGACAAGGAGATTCATGTTATTCCAACAAAGACCATACCACAGGGTATTGTTGCAATGATTAACTACATACCGGAACGTTCTGCAGATGAAAATGCAGAAACCATGAAAGAAGAGCTTGGCAATGTGAAAACCGGTCAGGTTACTTATGCTGTACGTGATACTGAAATCGACGGCATTAACATCAAAGAAAACGATTTCATGGGAATCGGCGATAAGACCATCCTTTCTGCCGGAACCGATATGGATGCTGTAATCAAAGAAATGCTGGATCATATGGTGGACGAAGAATCTTCCATTATCACCATTTATTATGGCGAAGGCAAGAGCGAAGAAGACGCCAACGGCTTATCCGAAAAGCTTTTAGAGTATTACCCTGATTGCGAAGTAGAAGTTTACTATGGCGGTCAGCCGGTATACTATTATTTAATTTCTGTTGAATAAGGAGAACTCCATGGATATTAATTCCAGTGTATCAGAATTAAAGGGCGTTGGAGAAAAAACAAAAAAACAGTTAGAAACCATAGGAGTATATACCATTCGGGATATACTCCTTCATTTTCCTTATAATTATATTGTGTTTCCGGAACCTGTTGATGTTTCAGAGTATGAAGAAGATACCACCATGGCGATCAGAGGAGAGCTTAGTACCAGACCCTATAATAAAGGCGGGCGTTTTCAAATGGTAACCGCCACCATTACCGATGGTCAAAAGAAGCTTCCTGTTGTCTGGTTTCATATGCCCTATATAAGAAATACCCTTTCCGTAGGCGAAACCTATATTTTTTACGGAAAGGTACGCAATAAAAACAATCGAATCGTGCTGGAACAGCCAAAAGTTTTCCATGAGGATGACTATAAGCAAAAAATGGTAACCTTGCAGCCGGTTTATCATCTTGGAGACGGCATTACCAATAATGCTTTCACCAAACTGATTTCACAGTCTGTTCAATTTGCCACACAAATGAACGATTTTCTTTCACCGGACATCAAGGAACGAAGGAATTTGGTCGATTTAAACAGAGCTATTTGTGATTCCCACTTTCCACGGACTATGGATCAGCTTTTGGATGCAAGAAAGAGACTTGCCTTTGACGAATTCTTTTTATTCTTGTTGCGTCTTGAAGCAACCAAAACCGAAAGTATAAAAACCATTTATCAAATGCATGGAAAAGACAGGGTATTGGACATTTCCAAGCAATTGGATTTTTCCCTGACTCCATCCCAGGATCAAGCCCTTGGTGATATTTTAAAGGACATGTCAAAGGATGTTCCCATGCAGCGTTTATTGCAGGGCGATGTGGGTAGCGGTAAAACCATTTTGGCTTTTCTGGCCATGCTGTATTGCTCTCAAAACGGTTATCAGTCTGCTTTTATGGCGCCAACGGAAGTACTGGCTATGCAGCATTACGAAAAATTACGGGCATTTTGCGAAAAACATGCTCCTTTTACCAATGTGTATTTACTCACAGGAAGTGTATCTGCAGCCAATAAAAAAGCCATAAAGCGAGAGCTTTCTCTGGACCCCACCGCCATTGTGGTGGGAACCCATGCACTGATTGTGGATGACGTGGATTTGCCCAACCTTGCCCTTGTAATCACCGATGAGCAGCATCGCTTTGGAGTTCGTCAAAGGGAAACCTTAAATCACAAGGGAGACTTGCCTCACACCTTAATTATGAGTGCAACTCCAATTCCAAGAACTCTGGCCATTATTCTGTACGGCGATCTGGATGTTTCCGTTATGAAAGAATCGCCAAAGAACCGATTGCCTATTAAAAATTGCGTGGTGAATAAGAATTACCGAAAAAAGGCCTATGAATTTATTGAAAAACAGATCAAAGAAGGGCATCAGGCCTATATTATTTGCCCTTTGGTGGAAGAGAGCGAAGCTGTGGACGCAGTGGATGTAATTTCTTACACCAAAGCCTTAAAAGAGTATTACAAAGAGCATCCTTGCGATGTGAACATAAAAATCACCTGCCTGCACGGTAAAATGAAGCCTGCAGAGAAGAATAGAATCATGAGTGATTTTGCAGAAGGTAAGATTCATATTTTGATTTCCACCACAGTCATTGAAGTGGGAGTGGATGTGCCTAACGCCACCGTTATGATGGTGGAGAACGCAGAACGTTTTGGCCTGGCTCAGCTCCATCAGCTCCGCGGCCGTGTAGGAAGAGGTGCCTGGCAATCCTATTGCATTTTTCTTGACGGTAAAAATCGTAAAGAAAAGAATAAACGACTGGAAATTCTAAACAGCAGTAACGACGGATTTTATATTGCGGAAAAGGATTTAGAGCTTCGAGGTCCCGGAGACATTTTCGGAATAAAACAAAGCGGCGACCTTGATTTTAAAGTCGCCGACATTTATCATGATGCAAGTCTATTAAAAGATGCTTCCTATGAAGTAAAGCAAATGATTGAAAAAGATCCGAATCTTAATCTTCCGGAGCATGAAATATTAAAACAATCCATCAATCTTTAACAAGAGTAAGTGAAGAAATATCCGAATCGGTAATCATGGAGTAGTTGGTGTAATAAACCACAAACCCCGGTTTTGAACCGTTTGGTTTCTTCACTTCTTTTCTTAATACATAATCAATTTCCACCTTATCGTTGCCTCGTCCTTTGGAATAGAAGGCAGCCAGTTTAGCAGCTTCCTCAAATACAATATCCGGAAGTTCTTCCCCTTTTGTTTTCACAATCACATGGGAACCCGGCATTTTCTTTGCATGGAACCACCAATCCCCGCCATTTGCAAATTTAAAGGTTAGTTCTTCGTTTTGAAGATTGTTTTTTCCAACGTAAATATCATATCCGGCAGAAGAGAGGTAATGAAAAGGTTTGCTTTTGATTTTTTCTTTTTTGTTGTTTTTGTAATGACGCTTAATATAGCCTTCATTCATTAATTCTTCTTTGATTTGAACCAAATCGTCATAAGAAACAGCAATATCAATGGAGGTCATGACCGATTCCAAATGCTGAATTTCTGCATAGGTTTCCTGAATCAGTTCATCCAAAGCCTCTTTGGTTCGTTTTTGCTTATTGTATTTATCAAAGTAATGCTTTGCATTTTCCATTGGAGTTTTTGTTTCATCCAGAGGAATGGTGATGGGTGTATTGTCATAGTAGTTGATACACTCCAGCTTTTTCGCCCCGGGTTCCACATTGTAGCCATAAGTATGAAGCAGTTCCCCGTATACTTTGAATTTCTCACGCTTTTCCGTGTCCTTTAACTGTTTTAACTGAAGATCGTACTTTTTACGGTTACGTTCCAATATGGTGGAGACGTTACGGCGAAGATCCGCAGATTTTTGATGCATTCTGGTGTAGGCTTCTTTTGCCGCATAAAAACCTTCCAGTGTGGCGGAAATACCATCCATTGGTTTCTTGTCATAATCTTCAAACTGTTCGTAGGAAAAGCACACATAATCCATAGGTTCCTTTTTATTGTAAATAATATAAGGCGTGTTGTTTTCCTCCGTTACCTGCTCCATAAACAACTCAAACGTATGATAGAGATGAAGTTGTTCTGTCTGATTTAATGCGCTAAAAGGTCTCTCTCCATCCAGGCGTGCACGATAGCAGATTTCTGAAGCGGCAATGGGACTGATTCCTGTATAGGACAGGTAAATAGCCTTGGTTAAAGATGCAGGCTTAGCACCTACCGCATTGATAAATTCTTCCATGGTGGTATCCACAGGATTTTTCTTGTCGCTGGTCTTTGGAATAAAATATTCCCTTCCCGGTAAAACCTCTCTTACAGAGCTTAAAGACGCAGGTACATGCTTAATGCTGTCGATGATCATACCATCTTCATCGCAAAAAATAATGTTGCTGTATTTGCCCATAAGTTCAACAATCAGCTTCTTTCTTGCCACATCTCCAAGTTCATTTAAATGTTCAAATTCAAACACAATAATTCGTTCAAAATCCGGCTGATAAATATCAATGATTTTTCCGGATGAAATATGTTTTCTTAAAAGCATACAAAAATTAGGTGCAACCATAGGATTTTGCTTGTTTTCTTCCGTAAAATAAGCAAGCGGAAGAGAAGGCTGAGCCGACAAAAGCAGCTTGTGGTTCTTTCTGTCACTTCCCTTTATGGTTAAAAGCAGTGCATCCTTTTCCGGTTGCGCAATTTTATTCATTCGTCCATTCAGTAATTTTTCTCGAAATTCTTTTACCAAATGATTAATTGTAATTCCATCAAATGCCATAATTTTTCCTCGTTTCTAATTACCAACAGTATAGCATGCAACGGTTAATTTTTAAAGATAGAACCTCCTGTTTTGTTGACTTATGTTTCACCATTGTTTATAATAAAATTATCTATGCATACAGTGTTGTTAGAAAAGGGATGCATAGTAACTTTTAACTTAGATTAGGAGAAAACCATGATTAAAAGCATGACCGGTTTCGGTAGATGCGAAACCAGTAACGAAAGTTACAAGATTACCGTTGAGATTAAGGCTGTGAACCATCGCTACTTAGACGTAAACACAAAGATGCCAAAGAAACTCAACATGTTCGAGAATCAAATCCGTAATCTTTTGAAATCTTATATTCAAAGAGGTAAGGTGGATTTGTTTATTACCTTCGAGGATTTTACAGAAGGTGTTCAAAATGTAAAATATAATCCGGAGGTAGCTAAGGAATACTTACAATATCTTTCCCAAATGGCCACTGATTTTGACCTGGAGAATGATATTCGGGTTTCCAACTTATCCAGATTTCCGGATGTGTTAACCACAGAAGAAGTTGCTCTTGATGAAGAAGCATTGTGGGCTTTACTTGATGAAACCATCAAAGGGGCATGCACTTCCTTTGTAAAGAGCAGAGAAGAGGAAGGACTTCGTTTAAAGAACGATCTTTTAACCAAACTGGATCAAATGCAGGAGTTTGTGGACTTTATAGAGAAGCGTTCTCCTGACATTATTTCGGAATATCGTCAGAAACTGAAAGAAAAGATTGCAGACTTACTTGGAGACACCAAGATTGACGAAACAAGAATTGCCCAGGAAGTAACTATTTTTGCCGACAAGGTTTGTGTTGACGAAGAAATCGTTCGTTTGAACAGCCACATTAAGGCCACCAGAGAGGCTTTACTTTCCGGTGAATCCGTAGGACGTAAACTTGATTTTATTGCCCAGGAAATGAACCGGGAAGCCAACACCACTTTGTCAAAAACAACGGATCTTGAAATTTCCAATGTGGGAATTGAATTAAAGACCTTAATTGAAAAGATTCGTGAACAGATTCAAAACATCGAATAATTATGAGTAAATTAATTAACATCGGATTTGGCAACATGGTGAATTCCGAAAAGATTCTGGCAATCATTAATCCGGATTCCGCTCCTGCCAAAAGAATTGTTCAAAAGAGCAAGGAGAAAGAAACCATTATTGACGCCACTCAGGGAAGACGTACCAAATCCATTATTATTACCGATACAAACAGCATTATTTTATCTGCATTGTTATCAGATACTATCGCAGGAAGAATAGAGGAATCGTAAATTGAATAAGAGAAAAGGTATTTTAGTTGTTTTTTCCGGCTTTGCAGGTTCCGGAAAAGGCACTATTATGAAAGAATTAATGAACCGCTATCCGGAAAACTATGCTTTATCCATTTCCGCCACCACCAGAAACCCAAGACCCGGTGAGGAAGATGGAAGAGAGTATTTTTTCAAAACGGTGGAAGAGTTTCAGGAATTGATTAACAAAGGGGAAATGTTGGAATATGCCCAGTACGTAAATAACTATTACGGAACACCAAAGGCCTATGTGGAATCTAAATTGCAAGAAGGCTATGATGTGATACTGGAAATTGAAACCCAGGGCGCCCTGAAAGTGAAAGAAATGCTTCCGGATACGTTACTGATGTTTGTAACACCGCCGGATGCAGAAACATTATTCCGGCGTTTAACCGGACGTGGAACAGAAGATGAAGAAACCATCGCGAAGCGAATGGCTCAGGCAGCTCATGAATCCACTTTGATTCCACAATATGACTACCTTGTGGTCAACGATGAGTTGGAAGCATGTGTGAATCAGGTTCATTCCATTATTGAAAATGAACATTGTAAAACAAAACATAACAAAGATAATATAGATCAATTGAAAGATCAGCTTGCTTTTTACAGCAAGTAAGAAAGGAGCAAATTATGTTACATCCATCCTACACAGATTTAATGAAAGTTGTTAACAGCGACGTGGAAATCGGTGAAGAACCGGTTATCAACAGCCGTTACTCCATTGTAATTGCAACTTCCAAAAGAGCTCGTCAGTTAATTGACGGTGCTCCTGCAAAAAGCGAACCGAAATGCAACAAACCATTTTCAATTGCTGTAGATGAACTTTGGAAAGGCCAAATTCATATCGTAGCAGAAGATGAAGACAGCAACGAATAAGAAATACTAAAGTGCCTTTCCAAAGGCACTTTCTTTTCTTTCATGGAAATAAAAAAGAAATGGGAACAACAAAATGAATATACTTTTTATCTCGTTGGGCTGCGACAAGAATCTGGTGGATTCTGAATTTATGATTGGCAGTCTGACAAAGGCAGGCCATCAATTGGTGGACAGTGAAGAAGAAGCAGATGTAATTGTGGTGAATTCCTGCTGTTTTATCAATGATGCAAAAGAAGAAAGCATTCAAACCATTCTTGATATGGCCGGATACAAAGAAAAAGGCCGTTTAAAACGGCTAATTGTAACAGGATGCTTATCCGAACGATACAAAGACGAGATACTGAAAGAAATTCCGGAAGTGGATGCCATTCTTGGTACCAACTCTTATAATCATATTTTAGATGCGGTAGAAGGAAAATGTGAAAAGCAATTTGAAACTTTAAACACCCTTCCTGACATCAAAAATGATAGGGTTTTATCAACGCCGGGACATTATGCGCATTTAAAAATTGCAGAAGGCTGTAACAAGAATTGTGCATACTGCGTTATTCCTTCCATTCGCGGTCCTTATCGCTCCGTGCCTATGGAAACCTTGATTGCTCAGGCAAAACAGCTGGTAAGTCAGGGCGTGAAGGAATTGATTTTAGTAGCTCAGGAAACCACCCTTTACGGTGTGGACCTATACAAGAAGAAATCTCTTCATTTATTGCTGGATGAATTAAATAAGATTCCGGGTCTTTACTGGATTCGCATTATGTACTGTTATCCGGAAGAGATATACGATGAACTGATTGAATCCATAAAAAGGAACAAGAAAGTATGCCATTATCTTGACATGCCGATTCAGCACGCCAATGATGAAATATTAAAACGTATGAATCGAAGAACCAACCATAAGGAACTGGTTGACCACATTGAAAAAATACGAAGAGAAATACCGGATATTACCCTTCGTACTACGTTGATTGCAGGATTCCCTGGAGAAACCAAAGAGCAGCATGAAGAAATGATGCAATTTGTCAACAATATGGAATTCGATCGCCTTGGAGCTTTTACCTATTCTCCGGAGGAGGGCACTGTGGCATGTGAAATGCCTGATCAGGTGGATGAAGAGGTAAAAGAAGACTGGGCCAATGAAATTATGGAGCTTTCCGAGGAAGTGATTGCTGATAAAAACCAAGACCTCATCGGCAAAGAATTTATGGCCATAATTGAAGGAAAGGTGGCCGATGAGAATTCTTATGTAGGAAGAACTTATCGTGATGCCCCTGACATTGATGGGTATGTATTTATTCAAACCGATACCCAACTGATCACCGGAGATTTTGTTAAAGTAAAAATCACCGGTGCTTACGAATATGATTTAATAGGAGAATTAGTAGAATGAATTTACCAAACAAATTAACTGTATTTCGTGTGATTTTAATACCGTTTTTTGTAATTGCACTTCTTCCTCAGTTTTCCACAACCGGAAGATATGTGGCCGTGGCAATTTTTATTGTTGCCAGCTTAACGGATATGTTAGACGGAAAAATCGCCAGAAAATATAATCTGGTTACCAACTTCGGAAAATTAATGGATCCTCTGGCAGATAAGCTATTGGTATGTACTGCAATTATTTGTCTTATGGAACTGGATTTACTTCCTTATTACGTTGTAATTGTGATTATTGCCAGAGAATTTATAATTTCTGCGTTCCGATTAATTGCAGCCAACAATGATGTGGTTATTGCAGCCAGTTATTGGGGCAAATTCAAAACCACTTTCCAGATGATTATGATTATTGCCTTACTGCTTCATTTTGACAACTACGCTTGGCACATTCTTGAGACTGTATTAATTGTGGTTGCAACCCTTTTAACCATTATTTCTTTATTGGATTACTTGGTTAAAAATAAAGACGTGCTCAAAGACCAAAATTAATCGGGAGGCAATATGAGAATTATAGCCGGTACTATGCGAAGCTTACCTTTAAAAGCCCCAAAGGGGATGAACACCAGACCCACTCAGGATCGCATCAAAGAAACACTTTTTAACATCATCAATCCCTATTTGTACGATGCCAGATTTCTTGATCTTTTTTCAGGAAGCGGTGGCATAGGGCTGGAAGCTGTTAGCAGAGGAGCCAAAGAGAGCGTTTTTGTCGAGCAGGATGCTGCTGCGCAAAAGTGTATTGAAGAAAATATTACTTTTACCAAATGCAAAGATAAAACCAAATTGCTAAAGCAAAATGTGCTTTCTGCCATAAATGTTTTAGACGGAGGGGAACCTTTTGACATTATTTTTATGGATCCACCCTATCATAAGGATCTTGAAAAAAAGGTTTTAAAAGCGTTAAAAGATACCACTCTGGTTACCCCGGACACGTTGATCATTGTAGAGGCAAGTCTTGAAACTTCCTTTGATGATCTTGTGGAAATGGGATATGAAATGACCAGATACAAAAAATACAAAACAAATGCACATGCATTTATAAAGCAAATGGGAAAGGACTAAAATGAAACGAGCAATCTATCCCGGAAGTTTCGACCCTGTAACAAACGGACACTTAAATGTAATTCAAAGAGCCTCCAAACTCTTTGACGAATTATACATCGGAGTACTTATCAACAGTGCGAAAAATCCGTTGTTTTCTATCGACGAACGTGTTAGTATGTTAAAGGAAGAAACAAAAGATTTACCGAATGTAAAAATTATTTCTTTCAAGGGATTATTGGTGGATTATTGTAAAGAAAATGATATTTGCACCATTGTCCGAGGACTTAGAGCAGTAACGGATTTTGAATACGAATTACAAATCGCACAAACAAATCACGTCATGGCTCCTGAGGTTGAAACCATATTTTTAACAACCAGTCTGGAGTATGCATATCTTAGTTCTTCTATTGTGAAAGAAATTGCCTCCTATCAGGGAGACATCAGTAAAACTGTACCGCCTTATGTGGCGAAGTGCATTACTGAAAAATATGCAAGCAAACAACGTGATTACAAATAAAAGGGAGGTCCATCATTATGACGAGCAGAATGGAACAGATTATCGAAGAAATTGAAGAATTTATAGATAGTTGTAAATTTCAACCGTTTTCTAATGATAAGATTATTGTTAACCGTGACGAGTTAGAAGAGTTAATTTCTGAACTTAAAGTAAAGACACCGGAAGAAATTAAGAAATATCAGAAAATCATCAGTAATCAAGAGGCCATCCTTGCTGATGCAAGAGCAAAGGCTGAAGCAATTATTGCAGAAGCTCAGATTCAGACCAATGAATTGGTAAGTGAACATCAGATTATGCAGCAGGCTTATGCTCAGGCAAATGAAGTGGTTATGTTAGCCACCAATCAGGCACAGGAGATTCTTGATAATGCAACAACCGATGCCAACAATATTCGTACAGCAGCCATTACCTATACCAATGATATGTTAGGTAATGTGGAAAGTATTTTGACTGCAACTATGGATACATCAAGAGCCAAGTATGAAAATTACTACAACAACTTAAAGAATTGTCTTGATGTGGTTCAATCCAACAAGCAGGAATTATTACCGGAGGAAGCAAAAACTCCTATGAAACAACAGGAAGTGGATGTGCCTTCAACCGATGCCGAAAGCATAAAAGTTACAGACTTAAATTAAGGTTTCGTCAAGTGTATAATATTGGGACAGAAATCATTGTATTTTTGTCCTTTTATTATGTATAAAATCTTATATTAAGAAGGGAGTATTTTGGGGTGAACAATTCACTGAATTTGGAACCGCAGAATGTGTTTGGTTTTTTTGAACAATTAGCAAAAATACCACGCGGTTCCGGAAACACAAAGGAAGTTAGCGATTATCTTGCTAATTTCGCAAAAGAAAGAGGTTTAACTTATTATCAGGATGATAATAACAACATTATTATCATCAAAGAAGCTTCAGTGGGGTATGAAGCTTCAGAGCCAATCATTATTCAGGGTCATATTGACATGGTTTTAGACCAGACTTCAACCTGTACCAAAGACCTGAACAAAGAAGGTTTAGACCTTTATGTAGACGGAGATTTCCTGAAGGCAAAAGATACCACGCTTGGGGGAGATGATGGTATTGCCGTTGCCTACGCATTGGCTCTTCTTGACGATGACAGCCTTTGTCATCCAAGACTGGAAGCTGTATTTACCAGCGATGAAGAAACAACCATGCTTGGAGTACAAACCATTGATGTATCCCCGTTAAAGGGACACATTTTATTAAACATCGATTCCGATGAAGATGGTGTATTCTTAACCAGTTCCGCAGGTGGTTGTGAAATTGACGTTACCATTCCGGTAAAGAGAACCGGTAAACAGGGAACACTTTTGACCATTTCCATGGAGGGACTTTTGGGAGGCCATTCCGGAGCGGAAATCAACAAAGAAAGAGTAAATTCAGCCAAGCTTTCTGCACGATTGTTATGGGATTTGGAGCGTGATGTTGATTATCAGCTGGTTTCCTTTGAAGCAGGAAGTAAACATAATATTATAGCAAGAACAGCTACCGTTGCAATTCTTGTTGATACCAATGAGGTATCTGCCGTTTGTGAATCCATCCGGAAAAACGTCGACATTTACAAAGAGGAGTATCGTACTTCCGATCCTGATTTAAAGGTCAATGTAGCAAAAGAAGAAGGACAGTACGAAGTGCTGGATCCAACCTCACAGCGCAAAGTTATGATGTATTTGTATCATACACCATTTGGAGTTCAGTATATGAGCACCGAAATCGAAAACCTTGTGGAAACTTCTGTTAACGTAGGCATTGTCTCTTTGAAAGAAGATGAATTGTATGTTTGCAGTTCTGTAAGAAGCAGCGTTACCACCAGAAGAGAAAGCGTTTTTCGACAGATTCAGTCTCTTGGAGAATTCCTTGGTGGAGAGGTGGAAATTACCGATTCTTACCCTGCATGGCAGTACAATCCAGAGTCAACCATTCGTTCACTGATTATGGATACCTATAAGGATTTGTTCCATGAAGACGCAAGAATGGAAGCCGTACACGCAGGACTGGAATGTGGATACTTTAATGAAAAAATTAAAGATCTTGATTGTGTATCCTTTGGACCAACCAACTACGATATACATTCAACCAAAGAGAGATTAAGCATCTCATCCACACAAAAGTATTGGAAATTCCTTGTAGAATTATTAAAACGTGCAAAATAAGTATGAATACAGCGGATGCCGAATAACACGTGTTCGGCATCCCGCTTTTGTGTTAAAAAGTGAAAGGAAAACCTATGAACATTCGCCTGGATAAATATCTCTGTCAATGTTTAAACATCACAAGAACAGAGGCAAAAAAACAGATCAAAACCGGTCAGGTATCTGTGAACAGTGAGACTGCAAAAAAACCGGAAGCAAAAATCAATCCGCAAAAAGATATTATATCCGTGAATCATCAGGTTTTAACCTACGAACCTTACGTGTATTATATGCTAAACAAACCACAGGGAGTGGTTAGTGCCACCGTTGACAATTTGCATAAAACGGTGATCGACTTAATTGATGAAAACCGGGATGATTTATTTCCTGTAGGCAGACTGGATATTGATACGGAAGGCCTGCTTTTAATCACCAATGACGGGCAGCTTGGCCACAACCTTACTTCACCAAACAAACATGTTTCTAAGGTATACTATAGTATTGTGGATGGAGCCTTAAAAGAGGAGCATATCGCTTTGTTTTTAAAGGGTATTTCCATTGGAGAAGAAAAGCCTCTAAAGCCTGCAAAACTGGAAATTCTGGACTCAACTCCGGGAAAGAGTTCCTGTTATGTAACCATCACCGAAGGTAAATTTCATCAGGTTAAACGTATGTTTCAAGCCATCGGTTTGAGGGTCACCTTTTTAAAACGAATCTCCATGGGTGGTTTAACCCTTGATGAAACTCTAAAACCGGGAGAATATAAAAAACTTACAAAAGAAGAATTGGAAGCGTTATATGATTAAGAACTACAAAGCCGTTATTTTTGATATGGATGGAACACTCCTTGACTCCATGTGGGTATGGCCCACCTTGGACCGTCAGTTTTTTGAAAATGAAAAGCTTGACATGCCGGACAATTTACTGGAAGAAATCCAGGGATTGAGTATGCATGAAATTGCAGTATATTATTTGGAACATTTTCCTTTAGACTATTCTGTGGAGGAATTGATCCAAATTTGGAATGACATGGCAAATGAACATTATGCCAACAATGTCACCTATAAAAAAGGAGCATTATCTTTTTTAAAACATTTAAAGAAGAATCATTATAAATTGGGAATTGCCACCAGCAATTCCAGGGAACTGGTTGATATTTGCGACCGGCGATTATTATTTACGGAATACATTGATGAAATGGTAACCTCCGGAGAAGTAAAAAAAGGAAAACCTCATCCGGACATTTACCTGAAAGTGGCCCATAAATTGGGTGTGCGTCCTGAGGAGTGTCTTGTTTTTGAAGATATTCCCGGAGGACTTTTGGCCGCCAAAAGGGCAGGCATGGACACCTGCGCTGTGGCAGATGAATTTTCAAATCATTTAAAGAAAGAAAAGCAACAAATGGCAACTTATTTTATTGAGTCATTTGAGGAATTATTAGCATGAATCATACATTTTTACCGATTTCAAAAAAAGATATGAAAGACCGTGGCATAACCCAGCTTGACTTTGTATACGTATGCGGAGACGCCTATGTGGATCATCCAAGCTTTGGCCAGGCCATTATCAGTCGTATTCTGGAAGCCCATGGTTATACGGTGGGAATTATTTCACAACCGGATTGGACTGACGATGAAAGCATTGCCGCTTTAGGCGAGCCGCGGCTTGGATTTCTGGTTTCCGCCGGAAACATGGACTCCATGGTGAATCATTATACGGTTTCAAAGCACAGACGCAGCGTGGACTTGTATACTCCGGGAGGAAAGACAGGAAAACGCCCGGATTACGCCACCATTGTATACGGTAATCTGATTCGCAAAAAATACAAACACACACCCATTTTAATTGGTGGAATTGAAGCTAGCTTACGACGTCTTGGCCACTATGACTATTGGTCCAATAAAATGAAACGTTCCATACTTTTAGACAGCTGCGCCGATATTTTAATCTACGGCATGGGTGAAAAAAGTATTGTGGAATTGGCCGATGCCTTAGATGCAGGCATTGATGTAAAAGACATTACCTTTATCAAGGGAACGGTGTTTAAAACCAAGGATGAATCCTTGATTGAAGACGCTTTAAAACTCCCTGCCTATCCGGAAATAAAAGAAGATAAGCTTGCCTATGCAAGGAGCTTTTATACCCAGTACTGCAACACCGATCCATTTCACGGAAAACAAATGTGTGAGCAATACGAGGAGCATTTGTTTGTGGTACAAAATCCACCAAGTGAACCTCTAAGTGAAATGGAAATGGATGATGTTTACAATCTACCATATTGTAAAACCTATCATCCCATCTATGAAAAACAAGGAGCAGTACCTGCTATTAAGGAAGTATTATTCTCCCTTGTAAGCAATCGTGGCTGCTACGGCGGCTGCAACTTCTGTGCCCTCACTTTTCATCAGGGACGAATTATACAGACCCGTTCCCATGAATCTATTGTGAATGAGGCCATAGAAATGACCAACCATCCGCAGTTTAAAGGCTACATTCACGATGTGGGAGGCCCAACCGCCAACTTCCGCCAGCCGGCTTGTGACAAACAGCTAAAAAGCGGTGCCTGTCCAAACAGACAGTGCCTGTTTCCAAAGCCTTGTCCAAATCTGAAGGTGGACCACTCAGACTATGTAAAACTACTGCGAAAACTACGAGCATTGCCAAAGGTAAAAAAGGTATTTATCCGATCCGGTATTCGTTTTGATTATTTAATGGCGGATAAGGACAAAACCTTTTTACGCGAACTTTGTAAATATCATATCTCCGGACAGCTAAAGGTAGCACCGGAACATATTAGCGATAATGTATTACATATGCTTGGAAAGCCGCAAAATGAAGTATACAACGGCTTTTGCAGAGCATATAAAGAGATGAATGAAAAACTTGGCATGGACCAGTATCTGGTACCTTACTTAATGTCATCCCATCCGGGTTCCACCCTGGAAAATGCCATTGAACTGGCAGAATACTTAAGAGATCATCATTTATCTCCCCAGCAGGTGCAGGATTTTTATCCCACACCATCTACCATTTCCACCTGTATGTACTATACCGGTGTGGATCCAAGAACCATGAAAAAAGTCTACGTTGCAGTGAATCCTCATGAAAAGGCTATGCAACGAGCTTTGATTCAGTATAAGGATCCAAAGAATTACGATTTGGTAAAAGAGGCTCTCTTAAAATGCAAGAGAGAAGATTTGATTGGATTTGGCAAAGAATGCCTGATTCCACCAAGAAAGATGAGTGCAAAAAAACATGAAACAAATCATCATAACAAACAAAGACGAAGGGACAACACTCATAAAGCTTCTAAACAAACAGCTAAAAGAGGCTCCAAATAGCTTTCTTTACAAAATGCTGCGAAAGAAGAACATCACCTTAAACGGTAAAAAATCCGATGGCAGTAACAAATTAAAAGAAGGGGATGTGGTGAACATCTTTTTCTCCGACGAAACCTATGAAAAGTTTTCCGGAGAAAAGAAGGATGACACCTTCCAAAAACTAACGTTGCTGGCAAACGAAAAGGCCTACAATAAACTATCCATTCTCTACGAAGATGAAGAAATGGTGGTGGTGAATAAGCCATCCGGCCTGCTGTCTCAAAAGGCACAGCCAGGTGATGTCTCTGCCAACGAATTGTTTTTGGCCTATTTGATTGATACCAATCAATTAAGCGAAGAGGAGTACCAAAGGGTAAAACCTTCCGTGGCCAATCGTCTTGACCGAAATACCAGTGGCCTTTTGTTGTGCGGTAAAACCACAAAAAAATTACAGGAATTGTCACTTGCCTTAAAAGAGCGAACAGTAAAAAAATACTATATCTGTTTGGTAAAAGGAGAAATCAAAGAAAAAAAGACCTTCCACGGCTACCTGAAAAAGGATGAAGCCACCAATAAGGTAACCATTTTTGACAGGGAACAGCCGGATGCCAAATATATAAAAACAGCCTATGAGCCTCTTTCTTACAATGGGAAGTACACCAAATTAAAGGTGCATCTCATAACGGGACGTTCCCATCAGATTCGTGCTCATTTAGCTTATTTGGGCCATCCAATTCTAGGTGACTACAAGTACGGCGAAAAGGCGTTCAATAATCAACTGAAATCAGAGTATGGAGTCACTTGTCAGATGTTGCATTCCTATGAAATGATATTTGATGACGGATTGCATATAAAAGCTCCATTACCAAAACTATACAATGAAATTATGGGTGAAACACTATGAAATTAACACTTGTGAGACACGGAGAAACCGATTGGAATAAAGAAAGCCGAATCCAGGGCATTACTGATATTCCATTAAATGATTACGGAAGAGAGCTTGCCATAAAAACAAAAGAAGCCTATGATGAACTGGGTATCAGATATGATGTGGTCTATTCTTCACCGTTACTTCGTGCAAAAGAAACTGCAGATATTATTACTCCCAAGGAGCAAACTATTATTTTAGATGACCGTATCCGGGAAATGTCTTTCGGAAAGTTTGACGGCTCCAGTTTTTTCGATATCAAAAACGGAAAACCGGGCTATGAAGGCATTGCAAAATGTTTTAACGATCCGCCCCATTATGTGGCGGATGAAACGGCAGAGTCCTATCAGGCAATGTTTCAAAGGCTGAAAAGCTTCCTGGATGAGATTCACGATAAATATGTAGACAACCAATCTGTTTTGGTGGTGGCCCATGGATGTGCCATCCGGGGAATGCTTACAGTAATAGGCGAATACTCCCTGGAGCACTATTGGGACAATAAACATAAAAATTTATGTCACACCGAAATTGAATGGGAAAAGGATCAACCATTTCATGTAACCAGACTTCTGAAATACTATTATGACGAAGGAGAATAAAACATGCCAACATGGAATTCACGCGGACTGAGAGGTTCCACTTTAGAGGAACTGATCAACCGCACCAATGAAAAGTACATGATGGGAAATCTGGCACTGATTCAAAAAGTTCCAACCCCCATTACACCCATTAATATTGATAAAACCACAAGACACATCACCCTTGCTTATTTTGACCAAAAAAGTACGGTGGATTATATCGGGGCAGTACAAGGGGTTCCGGTTTGTTTTGACGCCAAGGAATGTCACACCGACACCTTTCCGCTGCAAAACATTCATGAACACCAGGTGGAATTTATGGGGCGTTTTGAAAAGCAGGGAGGAATTTCCTTTTTCCTTATTTATTTTACAGCCAGAGATGAATTTTATTACCTGCGCTACAATAAATTCCTGGAATTTTACCAACGAAAATTGGCCGGTGGAAGAAAGAGCTTTCGTTACGAAGAATTAGAAACCGATTATTTCTTTTTACAAGGAAGGGAAGTACTTGTTCCATATTTAGATAAATTAGCACTGGATTTACAGTGCAGATAGGATTGGAGAATTTTTATGGATAAATCTATGATGGAAAGAAAACGTTTGATGGCAACCATGTATTTAAAAAACGGGGAGGCCATTACCAGTAAAACAGATGACACAATCTTAGGTGAAGCTACCGAATTGGCTCGCATTTACAACGACAGCGGTATTGATAAAATACTTCTTTGGGATATTTCAGAGACCGAGGATGAGCACAAAAACACCATGAAGGTGATTCGTGAAATTAACCGCGTTCTTGAAATTTCTTCCTATGCCCTTGGCTGGACCAATTCCGTAAGAGATATTAAGGAATATTTGTATTCCGGATGTCGACGGGTAATTTTGTGCAGTTCAAATCCTCAGATGCCTTTTATTTTGGAAGACTGTCAAAAGCGTTTTCGAAAAGATCGTTTATCCCTCGCCATTGACGACGTGGATTTGATTTTCAAAAAACGTAAAGAACTGGAGGAAGATTTCCATGATGTCTATGTCTTCCAGCGAGATATTTTTGACTCTGTGGTGAACATGACCGATTTACCTTTTTACGCTGTAGTGGAAGAGGACGTGGAACTTGATGTCTATAAGGCAATTTTAAAAACACCTACCTGTATGGGTGTGGCCGGTCCTATTTTAAACCAAAAAGACACCGATATTAACCTTTTAAAACATGAGTTTTTCGAGGAAGGTATTCTTGTTTTATTAAACGATTCCCAAATGGACTGGTCTGAATTTAAACTGGACGATAACGGCCTGATTGCTGTGGTATCCCAGGATTATTCCACAAAGAAAGTTTTAAACTACGGCTACATGAACGAAGAAGCTTTTAAAGAAACCATTGCTTCCGGTAAAATGCATTACTATGACAAGGCCACAGGAGAAGTGAGAAAGCACGGAGTCGGCAATGGAGGACAATACCAATATGTAAAATCCTTATCCGTAGACTGTCACAGACAGGCCATTTTGGCAAAGGTTTCTCAGATTGGCGTAGCATGTCACACCGGAAATTACAGCTGTTTCTATACTGAAATTTTAAAGAAAGACTACACTGAAAAGAATACAGTGAAGTTGCTTGAAAATATTTATAACATTATCTGTAACCGTAAAAAACATCCTCGTGAAGGTTCTTTTACCAACTTTTTGCTGGATAAGGGTATTAATGAAATTTCACGGAAACTTCAATCGGAATCCACGGAAATTATTATATCCGCCAAAGATGAGGATGTGGAATCCATGAGAACTCAAATGTCTGATTTGCTTTATTTTATGATGGTTCTCATGAGCGAATATGACATTACCTGGGACGATATTACAAACGAATTGGCCCAACGAAAATAAATTATTGGAGTAGATATGAGAAAACTGGCACTATCAGATGAGATTTTGCTTTCGGTTGAAAAGCCTGCGCGCTATATTGGCAACGAAGTAAATTCCGCAAAAAAAGATTTAAAAGATATTGATATTCGTTTTTGTATGTGCTTTCCGGACGTTTATGAAATCGGAATGTCACATCTTGGAATTCAAATATTATACGATATGTTTAACAGACGCCCTGACACCTACTGTGAAAGGGTGTATTCTCCATGGCCTGATTTGGGCAATATAATGAAGGAAAAGAACATCCCTTTATTTGCCTTAGAATCACAGGATCCGGTGAAGGATTTTGACTTTCTCGGTATTACCATACAATACGAAATGTGTTATACCAATATATTACAGATTTTGGATTTAAGTCAAATTCCAATGCTGGCAAAGGATCGTACCATTGAGGATCCCATTGTAATCGGTGGCGGACCTTGTTCTTATAATCCGGAACCAATTGCAGACTTTTTTGACCTTTTTTACATTGGCGAGGGCGAAGTTGTCTATGATGAACTTCTTGATTTATATAAGGAATGTAAAAAGAAAGGCATGTCCCGCCGTGACATGTTAATTGAAATGGCTAAAATTCCAAGCATTTACGTTCCAATGCTATACGATGTGAAATATAAGGAAGACGGCACCATTTTATCCTTTACCCCAAATGTAGAGGGCATTCCATCCACCGTTGAAAAAAGCATTGTAATGGACACTTCCAAAATCGGATATCCTGCACATCCAATTGTGCCGTTTATCAAAGCAACCCAGGACCGTGTTACCTTGGAAATACAGCGTGGCTGTATTCGCGGCTGCCGTTTTTGTCAGGCAGGAATGTTGTATCGTCCTACCAGAGAACGTGACGTAGAAGAGTTAAAAGCCATTGCCAAGGAAATGATTGAAAGCACCGGTCACGAGGAGATTTCACTGAGTTCTCTCAGTTCCAGTGATTACAGCCACTTAAAGGAGCTCATTGACTTTTTAATTGAAAATTTCGAGAAAAAGGGTGTGAATATATCCCTTCCTTCTCTTCGAATAGACGCTTTTTCTCTGGATATTATGAGCAAAGTTCAGGATATTCGAAAAAGCAGCTTAACCTTTGCTCCGGAAGCCGGAACCCAGAGAATGCGTAATGTCATCAATAAGGGTCTGACTGAGGAGATAATTTTGGAGGGCGCCGGTATGGCTTTTGAAGGGGGCTGGCAAAAAGTAAAGCTTTACTTTATGCTTGGACTTCCTTCCGAAACCGAAGATGACATCAAGGGAATTCCTCAGCTGGCGGAAAAAATTGCTGAGCGCTACTATGAAATTCCCAAAGATCAAAGAAACGGAAAATGTAATATTACCATTTCCACCTCTTTCTTTGTTCCAAAACCTTTTACCCCGTTCCAGTGGGCACCAATGTGCACCAAGGACGAGTTTTTAGGTCGTGCAAAACTGGTAAATGACACCATGAAAGAACAGCTGAATAAAAAAAGCATGAAATATAACTGGCACCATGCGGATGTCACTATTTTAGAGGGCATTCTTGCAAGAGGAGACCGCAAAATTGCCAAATCCCTTTTACGTGCCTATGAACTTGGTTGTGTATTTGATGCCTGGGATGAATATTTTGACGTAAACAAATGGAATCAGGCATTTGCTGAGACCGGTATTGACCAGGATTTTTACACCACCAGAGTCAGAAACGAAGATGAAATCTTCCCGTGGGATTTCATCAGTTGCGGAGTGACCAAGAGGTTCCTTTACAACGAATTTATGCGTTCCAAAGAAGAAGTGGTTACCCCAAACTGCCGGGCAAAATGCTCCGGATGCGGTGTTTTAAAATACAAAGGAGGAGTCTGCGTTGAAAATAAGAATTAAATTTTCCAAGCATGGTTGCATGAAATTCATCGGCCATCTTGATATTATGCGTTATTTCCAAAAGGCACACATTCGTGCCGGACTTGATATGGCTTACTCCGAAGGATTTAATCCTCACCAGATTATGTCCTTTGCCGCACCTCTTGGTGTGGGACTTACCAGTGACGGTGAATATCTTGACATCAATGTAAAATCCACCGAAAGCTCAAAAGTCAGTATAGAGAAACTGAACAAGGTTATGGTGGAGGGAATGCACATTTTAGAATATAAAAAATTGCCGGATGACGCGAAAAAATCCATGAGTCTTGTAAGCGCAGCGGACTATTATGTGTATCCAAAGTCCCAAGAGCATGGTTTAAGCAATCAACTTACAGAACAAATTTCATCCTTTCTTAACCAGGATGAAATCCTTGTAACCAAAAAGACCAAAAAAAGTGAAAAGACCATGGATATAAAACCTTATATCTATGATTTTAGTATAAAAAACTATTCTTCCTGTCAGGAGGAAGTTGAAAATCTTCCGGCTTACTTTTTATCCCTGGCAACCGGAAGTGAAACCAACATTAAACCGGAACTGGTGTTAAAAGCCTTTTATGAATTTATCGGAGAAGAATTTCAGGAAGCATGGTTTCAAATTCACCGCCAGGAAGTATACACAACAAGCGACGGAAAATTTGTAACATTAGGAAGTTTAGGTGAGGACATTGAATAAATATATCATTACAAAAATGCCTCTTTGTCCTCTGATGAATGTGGAAAAGGACACCATGTCCATGGTTACGGCTCTAATGGATGAGCAGCATGCCCTTTCTTTATCCTGCATTCCAAGGGAAGAAGACTATTTAAACAATATCTATATTGGAAGAGTGGATTCCATTTCCGAAAACATTAAGGCAATTTTTGTTAAAATCTCACCGGATGAGATTTGCTATTTGCCTTATGAGGAACTTCCTTACGTAACGTTTACCCATAAGCCGTCAAACAAGGAAATTGCAGTGGGAGATGAGCTTTTGGTTCAGGTGGTTCGAAGACCCATCAAAACCAAACTTGCAACGGTAAGTGCAAGACTGAACATCAGCGGTCAATACGTTGCAGTAACTTCCGGCCCCTCCCGCATCGGTATTTCCAAAAAAATACCAAAGCAAAAGGGCAAAGAACTAAAAGAATTTTTAAAAGAACATACCGCCTGTTTCCATGAAATGGACATTATTGCAAGAACCAACAGTGCCTATGCAGACAGTGATGACATTTTATCGGAGGCAACCCGCTTAAGTTCTGTTCTTTCAAACATTCTTCAATACAGTAAAACCAAGACCTTATATTCCTGTGTTTACACCACGGAACCGGACTATATTTCCTTTGTGAAAAACAGTTATCCCGGAGAAATCTCCGAGATTGTTACCGATATAGACGGTGTATATGAGAGTCTTTTACCTTATATGAAGGATTATCCCAATATTTTGCTTCGTTATTATGAAGACAGCTATCCCCTTTATCAGTTGTTTTCCTTAACAAGAGAATTTTCGGATGCCTTAAGCAAAAAAGTCTGGCTAAAATCCGGCGCTTATTTAATTATAGAGCCTACCGAAGCACTTACGGTTATTGATGTAAACAGCGGTAAAAACGAAAAGAAAAAGAGCGAGGACTACTTTTTAAACATTAATAAAGAAGCTGCTCTTGAAATAGCAAGACAGTTACGGCTTCGCAACATTTCCGGTATCTGCATTGTGGATTTTATCGATATGCCAATTGACCAGCAGCAAAAGGAGTTGTTATCCTTTATGCGTAAGCTGCTAAAAAGTGATCATATCACTACCACAGCCATTGATATGACCAAATTGAACTTAATGGAAATCACAAGAAAGAAAACAAATCCAACACTTTACCAACAAATATTTCAAGATATTGTTGACTAGGTGTTTGAGATATGTTAATATACTTAATGTATGCCGCACAATTAGGTTTCAAAGTCTGTTTTATAGCAAAACAGCACCAAAATTGGCGAGTAATGATAAATAAGGAGGTACCATATGTACGCAATTATTGCAACAGGTGGTAAACAGTACAAAGTAGCTGAAGGCGATATCATTACCATTGAAAAGCTTGGACTTGATGACGGTGCAAATGTAACTTTCGACCAGGTGTTAGCAGTTAACAATGGAAAATTAACAGTTGGAGCTCCAACCGTTAGTGGTGCAACCGTAACAGGTTCTGTCGTTAAAGAAGGCAGAGGCAAGAAAGTCATCGTTTATAAGTACAAGAGAAAGACTGGATATCACAAGAAGAACGGACATAGACAGGCGTTTACTCAGGTTAAGATTGAGAAGATCAACGCTTAGTTTATAGGTTTTGATATGGTAAATGTAACAATTTACAAGAAACAGAAAACCAACACAACTTATGTGGAGGGTTTTCACTTTGAAGGACATGCAGGTTATGCCGAGAGTGGTCATGACATTGTATGTGCCGGAGTCTCCGCTTTGGTTCTCAATCTGATTAATTCAATTGAAGCATTGACGGAAGACAAATTTACATGTGAGGTTAAGGAAGAACTTGGTGATGTGGATTTTCACATTGTAAATGAACCAAGTGAGAAAGCAGCGTTGTTGCTTGACAGCCTTGTCCTCGGTATTACAGGAATAAGAGACACATATACGAAGTATATAACGGTTAACTTCAGGGAGGTGTAAAGAAATGATGAATATGAACCTTCAGTTATTCGCTCATAAGAAGGGAGTAGGTTCTACAAAGAACGGTAGAGATTCTGAATCCAAGAGACTTGGAGCGAAGAGAGCAGACGGACAGTTCGTTAAAGCTGGAAACATTTTATACAGACAGCGTGGAACAAAGATCCATCCTGGTCTTAACGTAGGACGTGGCGGAGATGACACATTATTCGCTTTATCTGACGGAGTTTTAAGATTCGAAAGACTTGGAAGAGATAAGAAACAGGCTTGCGTTTATCCAGTAGAGAAATAATTAATGTTTAACGAGACCCGACTTCTAAAGCCGGGTCTTATTTATCTTAATGAGGTAGAAAATTATGTTTGCAGATCGTGCAAAAATTTATATAAAATCCGGTAAAGGAGGCGATGGTCACGTAAGTTTCCGTCGCGAAAAATATGTCCCGGACGGCGGTCCGGACGGTGGTGACGGCGGTCATGGCGGTTCCATTATTTTTGAAGTGGATGAAGCCTTAAATACCTTAACCGATTATCGCCACAAGAGAAAATACGTTGCCCAAAGCGGACAGGAAGGCGGTAAGAAAAACTGCCACGGTGCCAATGGTGAAGATCTTGTTTTATACGTACCTGCAGGTACCGTAATAAAGGATGCTGAGAGCGAGAAAGTCATTGCCGATATGTCCGGTGATAACAAACGTGTGGTTCTTTTAAAAGGCGGAAGAGGCGGAAAAGGAAATCAGCATTACGCCACTCCTACCATGCAGGCTCCAAAGTATGCACAGCCCGGTCAACCTGCTCAGGAATTAGAAGTTAAATTAGAATTAAAAGTCATTGCAGATGTTGGTTTGGTTGGTTTTCCAAATGTTGGAAAATCAACATTTTTAAGTCGTGTAACCAACGCCAAACCAAAGATTGCCAATTACCATTTTACCACTTTACAGCCAAACCTTGGTGTGGTGGATTTACCTGAT
>JAILCP010000012.1 GCA_024680055.1 Lachnospiraceae bacterium
AAAAATAAATGTTTCCATAATGCAGTTCCTTATTCATAATAATGTTTAGATTATAAAATTACATTAATATTATAATTCAATTTTATTCCATATGGCAATAATTAACACAGTTTCTTCGTATATTTGAGGTATGGTGTAAGAAATAACCAATCTGATAAAATATCGCATCTGCCTTATTGCATAAATTGAATAGATTCAGAAGGAGTAAGGTATGAAAAAGAACATCAGCAAGTTTTTGGGAATTGATGGCATTTTCAAGACAAAGTCTGATTGATCAATTAAAGTATGACGGGTTTACAACAAAGCAAGCCAAATATGCCGTTAATCGGTGTGGATTTTAGATAATAAGAAATGAATATGGCAGATGCGATATTAAAAATTAACCGGGAGGGATAGGCCTATGAGAAAAATTGCAGTGATATTTCCGGGAATCGGATATACAAAAGACAGTTCGTTGCTTTACTACGCAGCAAAATTGGCGCAGCAAAGCGGTTACGAACCGGTGGACGTGGATTTAACGGAAGATGCGTGTAATGAAGAAAAGCTGAAAGATCGTAATTTCCTAATCCATACCATTGACACCTATTTGCACGTTACGGAAAAGGTATTTACAGAACAGAAAATCAACGCAGAAGATGAGCTTTTATTTATATCCGGAAGTATGGGAACCATAATTGCCACAGCTTATGCGCGGAAAAAAGGATTTTCGGTAAAACATATATGCTTTTCCCCACTGGATTTAATCGGCAACTTTATAGCGGAAGAAAGTGGAATACTGTTTTACGGGGATAAGAATCCTTATGTTGACTACACGAAAATTGAAACCGTTGCCAAGAAAAAGAAGTTGGAAACTCATAAAATTTCCGGAGGAGATCATCTGCTTGAGACCGGAAATGTAAAAAAAGACTTGAAAAATTTACAGGAGATTATGGATCGTATTTCGGACATGATTGCGGATGTAAACATCTATAGCATAAAGGTCCCGAATATGGACGGAACAATTACAGATTTATCTGCCTATAAAGAAAAGGTGCTGTTGGTGGTGAATACGGCCACCGGTTGCGGTTTTACCCCGCAGTATGAGGCACTTGAAAAAATATATCGGGAATATAAGGAAAAAGGATTGCGCATTCTGGATTTTCCTTGTGACCAGTTTGGAAGTCAGGCTCATGATACCATTTCTGAGATTCACAGTTTTTGCACTGCTCGCTATGACATTTCCTTTGATCAGTTTGCCAAAATCGATGTGAATGGAAAGAATGAAATTGAATTGTATACGTATCTAAAAAAGAAGCAGGGCTTTCATGGGTTCGGAGATTCACTGGATGCTAATTATATGCGTAAAAAATTGGCAAAAGAGGTTCCGGGTTACGAGGAGACCACCGATATTAAGTGGAACTTTACCAAGTTTTTAATCAATCGGCAGGGGGAAGTCATTGCCCGTTTTGAGCCTACCGAAGATATGGACCTGGTGGAGGCAGCAGTTAAGGAAGCAATGGAATAAGTATTAGACCCCGGTGTAAATTACCGGGTTTTCTATTGACAAAATAGATTTTACACAATATAATTGTATGCAAGTAAAAGAAAAAGCAATTCAGTTAGAGGAGGAATTTTTATGACATACGCAGTTCGATATTTTACCAAAACAGGAAATACCAAGAGATTGGCAGAAGCCATGGCTAAGGAGCTGGGTGTTGAAGCCCTGCCAATCAGGGAATCGGTGACAGAGAAGGTGGACTATCTGTTTCTTGGAAATTCATACTATGCATTCAATATTGATCCGGAAGTAAAGAAATTTGTGGCTTCCCTTGATAAAAATAAGGTGGGGAAACTAGTAAACTTTGGCTCTGCAGCCATGTTAAACTCCACTTATAAAAAGGTGAAGGCAGAAGCTGATAAAGCCGGTGTAACCATGGATCGTAAGGAATTTCATTGTAAGGGTGAATTTAAGGGCATTCACAAAGGAAGACCGAACCGGGATGATGTGGCAGCAGCAGTGGAATTTGTAAAACAGTATAAATAAAGGAAGAAGAGAATTAATGTAGTATAGAAATTTAAATGGGAGTTGCCATGACGGCAACTCCCTTAATTTTAGTTTAATTTGAAGGTTTCTACAAAGTCGTTTATGGTTTCTGCTGAGTGTGATACGTTGCTTGCGGAATCTGTAACATTTTGACTTTCCATGGCCACAGCTCCTGCGCTTTCGGTAAGTAAATCAACGGTTGCCATAACTTCTTCGGTGCTGGCTGACTGTTCTTCGGAAATGGCTGCCACGCTGGTGGATACGTCATCGATTTCACCAATCATGGTAATCATCTTCTTCATGGAAGCACTGGTTGCATCCAGATTATCAAACAGGTCTTTAAAGGTTTCCTGTGCCACGTCTACGGCACCGGCACTCTTTTCGATGTCAGACATGTTTTCAGAAGATTTGTTTGCCAAGTCGGAAATGTGTTCCATAACTTCTGCTATAATCTTGCCGATTTCCTGACTGGAGTTGGAACTTTCGTTGGCAAGAGATCCGATTTCCGATGCAACAACGGCAAATCCTTTTCCTGCGTCTCCGGCTCTTGCTGCTTCAATGGAAGCATTTAAGGAAAGCAGGTTGGTTTGATCTGCAATGGAGTTGATCATTTCTACAATGCCGTTAATACGTTTTGCAGATTCTTCCACGGTTCTAACAACTTCATTCATATCCTTCATAGAGGAGGAAATGGAATTCATGTTGCTGTTTACTGCAACCATATCTTTTTGTCCCTGATCGGCTTTTTCTACCAGGGTCTTCATAGTAGTTCCGATTTCCTGACCTTCGTGGGTTAAATCGGAAACCATCTGAGCAAGCTGGGTTGCGTTAATAGCAAGTTCTGAAACAGCACTGGTGATTCCATCCATGGTAACTTTAATCTGATCCATGGAATCGGACTGGTCTTTGGCCTGTGAGTGCATGGTTTCCGAAGAAGTACGACTGGTTTGTGCCAAATCAGAAAGCTGGTTGGTTTCGTTTCTCATTTGAAGCAGGGCACCACGCATATTTTCAACGAACTTACGCATGTTCTGATTCATACGTCCGATTTCGTCATTTCCGTGAGCATCAATTTCAACGGTAAAATCGTTGTCGGTAATGCTGATGATACTGTCAGTAAGTCTTGCCACCGGTGTGGTAACAATCTTTTTAACCAATGTCATAATGACGACGGTACTGATTACTAACATAATCAGAACTAAAATGACGGTTACAACCAAAAGATGGTTTAAATCAGCAAGTACGTCAGATTCGGAAACGTAGGATACCATGGTCCAGGAAGTATTTGGAACATTGTTAAAGGAAACATAGTAGTCTTTATTTCCTTTTCCTTTCAAAATCTTAACTCCGTCTGCGTCGCCTTCTGCTGCAGAGGCAATGTTTGTAAGCAGTGTGTCGTTGGTATGGTCTTTCGCAGAAGTTCCGATGTAGTCTTCTGTTTTACTGGCAACAATGTTGAGCTCTGCATCTAAAAGCATGGCACTTCCGGTTTTTGCAGGGGTATAGCCGGCAATTGTTTTCGAAATGTCTTTCAGATACAAGTCAGCTGCGATGACACCTTTTTTCCCATATGGAAGGGTAATCTCTCTTGCTACCGATGCGTTCAGTCCACCGTTGGTGGCATCTACGTAAGGACTTCCCCAGGTCATTTCACTTTTTCCGGAACCTAATTTGTACCATGGACGTTCTGTTGGGTCATAGTCTGCATCCGGAACCCAGCCTGTCATGTCCATATATTGTTCGCCATCAATGTATCCGAAAAATCCGGGATACATATCGTCGTAAATTTTTGAGGTGTACATGAAAGTGGAAAGGATTTTATCGCTTTTTCCAAAGTCAATGTTTTCCAGTGCATCTGCAATGGCGCTAAAATAGCCACGTCTGTTTTCAAGCATAATGGCTATATCCGATGCATTGCCCCGTGATTCCTGCTCTAATTTACCCTGTGCTTCATCAACAATGACGCCTTTGGCGGTAATAAAAATGATGGCGGCGACCAGAATGATAAATGCGCCAATCATTGGTACCATCAGCATCAAAAGCTTACCGGCTATGGTTGCGGAGGGTCTTTTTTTTGTTGTCGAATTATTTTCCAATATAATCTCTCCTTTTTCTTTCTGCATAATCATAAGTAATTGTTTCATTTCACAATGGGTAAGATAAACCTACGATTGAAAATTCTGATACATGGCTACATTCTATAAAATGTTAACAAACAAAGTCAACGTATTAACATTTATTTCATATTCTTTTCATAAGTAGCTTTTGTTTTGTAAAAAAGTAAGAAACTGTCTCAGAAAGAACCAGAAAACTACCCGCGAAAGACTTCTTGAACAGGATCCCAATGCAGCGAGCAAATGGTATATGTATGACAATGGAAGCAAACTACATTTTATTGACAAATGTAGAATATCAATATAATATATAGAATATCAATA
>JAILCP010000036.1 GCA_024680055.1 Lachnospiraceae bacterium
GAATTCCATGGCGGTGCACAGCAAAGATTTTAAAGCAGAAAAGACCTACCAGCGTCTCATGTGGATCGGTGGTTTTGAAAATGTGGTTGCCCACTGGTTAAAAGGAGGCATGAAAGAAACTCCAAAGGAAATGGCAGCCTACTGTATCCAATATCTGCCTCACATGTTACAGGAAGGCACTTTCTCATAAAAATAAAAAGGCATAATGGGAAATGACCGGTTCATCTCCCATTATGCCTTATAAATTCTTATGCTTTCTTAATTCTTCTTGTCACCTTCCCAGGCACCCATAAAACGTTCCATAACCTCTGTGGTGTGCATGGATAAAATTCCCGCCTCAAAAGCTTCCATGATTTCCATGTAACTGTCATCAATAAACATGATTTCATCCATGGCATATCCGTCACGTTCTGCAATCATTTTCATGATTTTCACTTTATTGTGTCGGCTGTCAATGGAAATCAAATCTCCATGATGCTGGAAAATTCCTTCGTAACATTCATGAAGTCTGTTGTACTTGGAATTATATTCAAAACTGTTGCTGCACTCTGTCAATCCATAAATCTTAGCACCTTGTTTGTGATGAAGAATATTCACCAAATCATATACTCCTCTTGGCGGAATACATGCCTGATATGCATTGTGATCGATGTTATACTTCAGCCAGTCATCGTACTGAACTGCACCAATCATTCGCTTGCCCTGTTCATCATACATCTTAAGCACCAACAGTGTGTTATCCACGTCGCCAAAGAATACTTTAATCTTCGCTAACTTCTTCTCCATAAGTAAATCCTCCGTGCGTTTTTTTATCACTCTTTTCCCATTATAACAGTTCTTCAAACCAGAATCCATAGAAGGACACTAATCTTTCAATTCTGCCTTATATCCCACGCCGCGGCTGGATATAATGGAAAACTCCGTGCAATCTTTGAGCTTATTTCGAAGCCGGTTCACATACACTTTAATGGTATTGTAATCCGTCTCTGTATCGTATCCCCAGATTTCGTCCATAAGCTGCTGCTTGTAGGCCTTCTTAAACTCGCCTGCATTTTTGGTATCGATTCGTACCGAAAGATCTCCCTCTGCCACCTTATCCATAGCTTCTGTCAGGTTGCTGATTTTTGAGGAAATCATTTTTACCACCGGAGACATGGCCACATAATAGGCCACCGTCATAATGGGTACCATTCCCAGCATCAAAATGGCACTATGGTGGTCCATTCCAAAGGTCACTGCACTGATGCTTCCAAATCCCATAACACCTGCAATCACCACAATACTTCCGATAATATATACCCAACGAAATCCCTTTATTATCATGCGTTTCCCTCTTTTCTTAATTTTCTGCCACGCCAAAACAACCAAAAAGTGATGACTAAATTCACTCCAAAGACAATACAACTGGTCATTAGATTATACTTGCTTCGCACGGCCAGATTCGGTTCATAATTATTTAAAAGAGCGGTTTGGAATGTAAACACCGAAACCGTTGCAATTTCCAGATTCATTAACTGCACCGTTTTCCATATGCCGTTATGATGAGGCTTTTTCTGAATCAACGCCACAATGATCATGCCCAGCTTCACAAATACGTATATAGCCAGTGCATAAAGAATAATAAAGTGATACTGGAAGGTCTCCTCTTTATACACGATCAACAGGCCCATCATGGAAATCACCGTATTCATTACTATCATCATAGCTGCCACCCTGGTGGTAATTTTTCCTTCCAAAAAGGAAATCAGTTTACCTTCCCTCTCGTATACCTGTAATAAAGCTTCTTTTCTGGATAAATAGGCTCGGATCACTGCAATACAAAGGTTGTATAATCCGATGATATAAAACCACCTAGATTGATAGTAGGCCGCTACGGCAAAATGAAAAATCAGAAATACCGTATTGGTGAAACCACCGAAATATGGTAAACATAAAGTAAACACCGGCAGCTCTGTGTAAAGAACCAACCGGTGTTTTTTGTTTTTCACTAGTTACATATTTCTTTTATAAGCTGACACCATTTTTCAGGGTAAACAGCCAACAACTCTTCGTGTTGAAGATTCATTTCATGAATGATGGGGTTTTTAAAATGCTTCTCATAGCGCTGCCTGTATTTCTTTCCCATCTTCTTTGAATACAAAACATGAACTTTTGTTTCTCCACTGTCTATCGCAACAGGAAGCTTGGTTGTTAAATCTGATTTGAACTGATTTTTAATACTCTCCCGGGTAATAAAACTCATATCAAATTGATCTCTTCCAATCATGGAAATCAATCCTCGATTGTATGGATCTGAAAGCTGTTTATCAAACCACTTTTGAATCATTTTGGATTTGAACTTTCCGGTGTGAATGTAATTGTACATCATTTTTACAATGATCTTCGCCATAATTTCCGCTTTCAGATTTCCCGCCTGATCCATATCGGAACTTCCGATAATTCCATACTTCATATGGATATGATTCCGATGAACCAAATGGCTCACCAAGCTTCCTCCAAGGGAACATCCATATGCAGCCAAAATCTTTCCGCCGTAATGCTTTGTTATGTACTCTTCTAACGCTTCAATTTCCTCCATGCTGCTTCCATAACTGCACGAATCTTTTTCATCAAAACCGGTGTAAGCCACTACCGCCACCAAAAAATCTTTGGATAATTCAGGGATGACCTGTCCAAAGTTTCCCTTCCAGTAACTCATGGTTCCGGGCAATAACAACAATACGGGGTTTTCCTCTTCTCCAAACTCATAAACTTTCACTTTTCATCACCTATACTTCGCTTCGATAAATTCCGACTTTTTTATCGATTAAATTTAGTATGGCCATGCCCATTAGGGCGATTATGGTAAGAATCAATACCGGGGCAAACACCGCCGGTCCGTCCATGGTACTGATCATACGTTTACTGAAATATCCAAGACCTTCATTGGCACCAAGCCACTCTGCCACCGCTGCATCAATCACCGCCCAGGGCAATGTCATTTTCAATGCAGTAAGAAACATTGGGAGTGCAGTTGGCACTTTTACATGTAAAAAAATCTGCAACGCAGAAGCTCCGATGGTTTGCATCAGCTCTATTTTTCTTACATCCGTTCGTTTCAACCCGTCAAACACATTTAATGTAATAGCAAAAAAAGTTGCCAATACCACTGCAATGATTCTTGCCGTCTGGGTATATCCAAACCACAACACAAACAGAGGTGAAATACACATCACCGGTATGGTTTGAGTTACCACCAACACCGGGTAAAACATGGCCTCCACCACTTCAAATTCTTCCATCGCTGTGGCAAGTACCAAAGAAATTCCCACAGAAATCAAAAAGCCCACAACAATGGTATACAACGTCACCGGCAATTGTACCAAAAACAAGGTTTCCCGAAGTTCCCATGTTTTTTTCACAATGGCCACCGGAGATGGAATGATATGGGGAATATTCACTTTCATAGCCAGCAACTGCCATAGTACCAAAATCACTATGGCAAGAATTGAGGCTGCCAAATGTCTTTTTTTCATAATTATTCCACGTCAATCTCTGGACTTGTCATAATGTCAGACGGCGCTACCTTTTTGTCGATTAAGCCACATTCTCTCATCCAATCGATAATAATCTGCCAACGCTCCTCTGTCATAGAAAGAAACTTTGCGTCCTTTGTTTCCATACTTGGAAGTAGCGTCTCATAGCTTTCTCTCTGCTGCGCTTCATCCAAAGGATTTTCATCGGAATTCATTTCATTCATAATAATGTCCATGGTATCATCTTCCGATGCTTTCACATCTTGGAACCCTTTGTAGCAGGCGCGTAAAAAGCCCTGATACATCTTCTTATCTTTCTTGAATTTTTCATCGTTGGCCACCATTACTATATCATAAAGTTCCGGAATTCCATAATCACTGTAGTTAAAGGTTTCCACATTGTAACCGGAGTTCTTCAAGGTAACCACTTCATCATTTACCATCATACCTGCGGTAAAATCCACGCTTTTTGTGGTTAAGGCTGTGGTTAAATCGTATCCCACATTGACCAGTTCATAATCGGACTCTTTTAATCCTGCATACTTTGTAGCGCTTTTTACCATGGCTTCCGACGCTGCAGATCCGTCATATCCAATCTTTTTACCCTTTAATGTGGATAAATCTTTGGTAATGTTGTTTTCCTTTAATGTGGTAAAAACACAAAGGCAATTCTGAGTCACTGCACCAATGGCATGAATTTTCATATCGGTGGTGGCTGACTTAATTACCTCAATTGGGTAAGTCAATCCGATCTGCGCCTTGTTGGATGACACAAAGCTCAAGGCATCTACGCTTTCTGCCGGTGTAATAATATGTACATCAAGGCCTTCCTCCTTAAAATATCCCTTATCAATGGCATCGTACAAAAATGCATGAATGGCATTTGGATACCAATCAAGTACCACATTTACTTCCTCTAATTTACTGTTTCCTGAGGCCTTTTCCTCTTTTTTGCTTTCCTCCGCCTTACTTCCACAAGCGGTAAGGCCCAGAATCATAGTTGCACACAATAACATTGCAACAATCTTTTTCATCTTTCGTCCCTCCATTTTAAAACTCTATATTCAATTAATTTCACTGCTTTGTTTAAAACCAGCGCCACCACCGTCAATACCAGCAGCGGTGCAATCAATCCTGCCGCATCAAGACCTGAGAGGCAGTATCTGCTGTAGGTTCCAAGTCCCCTTGAGGCCCCAAGCCACTCTGCCACTGCAGCTCCCACCACAGACCAGACAATCACCACATGCAGCGCGCTGAAAAAATGAGGCATGGCCGATGGCAAGCGAAGCATCACCAGTTGCTGCCACCTTTTTGCATGAAAACTGCTTAGCAGTCTGCTCTTTTCCTCATCGGTGGACTGCAATCCATCGTACATATCCACCGTTACCGAAAAGAAATTGGCCAAAACCACCACCAATACACGCATTTTCATGGTATAGCCAAGCCATAATACCAACACCGGCGCAAGGCACATCACCGGTATGGTCTGGGTTACGGTTAAAATGGGGTATACCGCCCCGGCAATTATGGTGGATGCATCCATCAACAATGCAAACCCTACACCAATCACAATGCTTAAGATAGCTCCCACTACCACCACCTGCATGGTGGCAGGAAAGTGTACCAGAAAAATCTCACCACTGTTTTCCCGCAAATTCTGCAGCACCGCCAAAGGGGATGGCAGTATAAAACTGTTGCCGATCACCATAGAAAGCACCTGCCACATAAGCAGCAGGAAAACGCCAAAAAGTCCACCGATTACTTTCTTTGTTTTTACACTCATAGGGTGGCCTCCTGCCGTAGAACTTTTATTAATTCTTCTTTCAACTTTATGATTTCAGGTCGTAATAGCATGGACCTGGTTCTGTCCTTTGGCAACGGCACCGGAATTTCCATCAACTGTTTTACCGGATGCCCTGTAAACACCAAAATACGCTCTGACAAAAACACCGCCTCATCCACATCATGGGTGACTAACAAAATGGTTTTGTCCAGTGCCCGCCACTGTTCCAAAAGCCACTCCTGCATGGATACTCTGGTAATGGAATCCAAGGCGCTAAAAGGTTCGTCCAAAAGAAGCATATTGGCCCCGGTACTCAAGGTTCTTGCAAAGGCCACACGCTGTCGCATTCCTCCGGACAATTCCTTGGGATATTTCTTTTCACAGCCTTCAAGACCTACCCTGGAAATCAACTCTGCTGCCATTGCCTTTCGCTTTGCCTTCGCAACCTTTTGCACCACAAGGGGAATCATTACATTTTGCTCCACATTTTTCCATGGAAAAAGCAAATCGTGCTGCGGCATGTAGCCGCACTTTTCTTCGCAGATTATTTCCCCTTCCTGAGGCGTTAAAAGTCCGTTGATCAGGCGAAAAGCTGTACTTTTACCGCATCCGCTGGCACCGATAAAGGAAGTCAGTCCCCCTTTTTCAATTTCAAAGGACAAGTTTTCCATTATACAATCCGGTTCATCTTCGTAACGAAAGGTTACATTTTTAAATTTCAACGCCATGTTCATATCTCCAGGCCATATCCCAGAAAGCCCCTTCGTAGGCTGTGGCTATGGCAAAAATTTCTTCCAGATGCTCAATCTGTTTTCCTGAATAATCCTTGGTTAGCTCATCTAAAAGGTCCATTAACTGCAAATTTTCCTTGTGATATTGCTCACTGGTATATCCTTTTATCCATTCACCATAAAACTCATGCTGATCCGCTCCCTGATTTTCAGCAAGCAATTTCTTTGCAATATGTTCATAGCTAATGGCGCAGGATAAAATGGCACAGGCCAACTCTGCTTCCCCCTCTTCATATGCCACGCGAATCATATAAGAGGTATAAGATGTATTATCAAGAGAGGCTTTCACATTGTCCATCTCCTCTTTTGTAATACCAAGACGCTTCATATAATTTCTGTGAATATCCATTTCCCCGCTAAGAATCTGGTGTACGTAAGCAGCAAACACTTCCATGGTCTCCTTACGTTTTGCCTTGGCTGCTCCAATGGAGAACACCCTGGCATAATCAATTAAATATACATAATCCTGCAAAAGGTAGTATTGAAACTTTTCTTTTGCCAGATCTCCTTTTCCAATCCCCTGTACAAAAGGGTGATTTACATATGAGTCAAACACCTCTTTTTGAGATGCCACAAGTCTCTCTGAAACTTTCATTCTAATTCTCCTTTGCAAACTCTCCGCTTAATGCAAATGCATGATTCATAGGACCGCTTCCCTTTCCCAAATCAAGCATGGCCATTAACGCCTGTGAAATGTAATCCTTGGCCCTCTTTACCGAGTCCGTTAAATTATAGCCCTTTGCCAAATTGGATGCGATGGCACTGGACAGGGTACATCCTGTACCATGGGTGTTTGGATTATCAATTCGTTTTCCAAGGAACCACTCATAGCCTCCGTCCTGGTATAAAAGGTCGTTGGCGTCATTGATGTTATGGCCTCCTTTTAAAAGAACCGCCACATGATAAGTTTCATAAATCTTTTTGGCTGCCGCCACCATATCTTCCTCACTTTCAATGGTACAATCAGAAAGCACCATTGCTTCCGGAATATTTGGTGTAATCACAGTAGCCAAAGGTAAAAGCTCTGTCTTTAACGCGCTGATGGCATCATCGCAAATTAATTTTGCTCCGCTGGTTGCCACCATCACCGGATCCACTACCACATTTTTTGCCTCATAGTCTTTTAAGGCCTTTACAATGGTTGAAATGGTCTCTGCACTGGATACCATACCAATTTTTACCGCATCCGGATAAATATCCGTAAATATGGCGTCAAGCTGTTTTCTTAAAAATTCAGGTCCGGCCTCCAGAATTCCCGTTACTCCGGTGGTATTTTGTGCAGTTAAGGCAGTAATCGCACTCATGGCATATACGCCATTCATGGTCATTGTCTTAATGTCTGCCTGGATACCGGCGCCTCCGCCGCAATCACTTCCGGCGATTGTTAATGCTGTTTTCATAATTAAGTCTCCCTTCTAAACACACATTAATTTTCTATAGCGACCTAAGGTGGTGCCCCCAATTTGCCGCTAAACATGAAAAATGCGGACATACCAAACAAGGTATATCCGCAATTAAGCTAACATTTATCTTCCTACGTTGGCATTATCCAAATCAGGTTACGGGTCTTGGCTTCACAAGCCAACTCTCAGCTCACTTTCGTGGCTCCCCTTTTCAATTTCATACTAATGATAGTCAATGTTCTGATGCTTGTCAAGTTTCCTCCCTAGAAGAAGTTCACAAGTCCGATAATTAAAATTGCCGTTGCAAGAAGCGGTAACACATAAGTCATGTAAGGACGCATAAAACTCTTAACCTTCATTCCCCGTCCCTCGTTGGCTTCTTTTACAAAATTATCCCAGCCCCAGCCGTATCTGGATACACAGAATAAAATAAATACAATGGAACCACCCGGAAGTAATAGATTACTTACAATAAAATCTTCCAGATCAAGAATGGTTGTTCCCTCTCCAAACGGCGTGATTCCGGATAAAATATTGTATCCAAGGGCACATGGAAGTGACAGTACAAAAATCACCACCATACAAATCATAGCCGTCTTTTTTCTGGTCCATCCAAAAAGGTCCATGCAGCAGGCCATAATATTCTCAAATACCGCAAGCACTGTGGAAAAGGATGCAAAGGTCATAAATACAAAGAACAAACTTCCCCATACTCGACCGCCCACCATATGGTTAAAAATGTTTGGCAGGGTAATGAAAATCAAACTTGGTCCCGCATCCGGCTGAACTCCATAGGCAAAGCAGGCAGGGAAAATAATCAATCCTGCAGTAATTGCCACAAAGGTATCCAACACTGCCACATTGACAGATTCCCCTAGAAGACTCTGTTCTTTATCAATGTAGCTTCCGAAAATAGCCATGGAACCGATACCTAAACTCAACGTAAAGAAGGCCTGATTCATGGCTCCCACAATGACATTTACAATACCCACTTCATTCATTCGCTCAAGAGATGGCTTCAGGTAAAATTCCAAACCTTTACCGCCACCTTCTACCAGCACGCTATGGCCGGCTAAAATAATCATAATGATCAAAAGTAAAATCATCATCACCTTGGTGATTCGCTCAAGACCGTTTTGCAATCCCTGGGCATTGATAAAGAATCCTACAATTACCACAATGCCCATGGCCACCACCTGATTCAGCGGGTTTGCAAGGTTATCGCCAAACATGGTGGCAATTCCTTCTGCACTTTGACCCACAAAATCTCCCTGGGCGGTTTTCACAAAGTACTGTAACATCCATCCTGCCACAGTGGTGTAATACATCATCAAAATAATGTTACCTGCCATACACAGGTATCCATGAATGTGCCATTTGGTTCCCTTTGGCTCCAGGGTGTTAAACACATGCACCGGACTCTTTTGCGCTCCTCGTCCGACGGAAAACTCCATAACCATTACCGGAATTCCCAAAATTGCCAGGAATATCAAGTAGATTAAAACAAAGATTCCGCCACCATTTTGTCCTGCCATGTAGGGAAACTTCCATACATTACCAATGCCAATGGCGCAACCGGCACTGAGCAGAATAAAGCCTAAACGGCTTCCCAGCTTTTCTCGTTTCATAATAATAATCCCCTTGTAATTTCAATAATGAATATATTTTATCATTACATTCAATTTTTCTCAACACTATTTTTTGCCACATGGGCCTGATTGCGTCCGCCCTCTTTTGACAAATAAAGTGCTTCATCCGCGCGTTTTAAACCTTCATTAAAGTTTTTATCCTGTTCCTCAAAATAAGCGAATCCCACAGAGCAAGTAACCTTTAACACCTGATCTGCAAACACCACTTCCATATTGTAGATGGAGCTAACAATTTTCTCAGCCAGCTCCTCACAATCTTCTCTGCCAAGGCCCGGAAAGATTCCTATGAACTCATCTCCGCCCCAGCGGATAATGTAATCGGTTTTTCGAACCACATGATTTAACGTGGTTACCACTCGTTTTAAAATAAGATCTCCCGCTTCATGTCCGTAGGTGTCGTTGATACTCTTAAAGTAATCCACGTCTAAAATCATGTAGGCAGGACTTTCCTTTCCTTTTTTAAATTCACGGAAAACCTCTTCGAATTTCTGTGTTCCAAAGGCTCTGCTATAAGCCCGGGTCAGCTTATCCCTCTCCACCTGCGTTGTGAGATGACGCTGTCTGCTTTCAAAATAGTCCTTATCGTTTTTCACAGTAATAAAGTATAAAAGAACCAGCACCAGAATAAAGATTCCGGTTAACACAATGCCGTAGATACGAATTACTTTTACCGAAGAATTCTTGGCCACGTTGACGTAACTTACCACATCATCCAGATCTACGCCCATGCTGATAACCCAGTTGTAATCATCGTAAAGTTTGGCGTATACCATTTTTACAGAATTATCTGTGACATAATAGGTATAGGTCACTTCTCCCTCTTCATTCAATTTCAGAAGAGCCTTTTCCAGGTAAGTTCTGCCTTTTTTATCGGTGATTTTGGTACTGCGTTTTCTGCCTTCCTGTTCCTCATTGGCACTGTCGCAAACGCATACGGCATAATTCTTTCCACCTTCATAGTTTCTGATTTCATCCACCCAAATGGAGGAAGAATCGTCCGGGAACTGGTAATTTTTCACCTTTTCCTCAAATACCTTTTGAATATCCTCATCCAAGGTCTCCTGAAGCACACCGTAAATTAATACAAAACCGTTTTCTTCCACCTTGTTCATCACCACAAAGTCATTTTCAAGACCTTTAATGTTGCCGTTAAAGCTGTCTCCCAAAAGGCCGTCGGAGTCCAAATAAATAGAATTGCTGCTTTTCTTATACAACATATAAGACCAGTACTTTGCATAGGGCCCCCTTGCAAACATGGATTTCACTCTGGTTTTTATATTTCCGGTACTTTTCATAGCATCTTCAGCGTCAGACTTGTATGTGTCGGCTATTTGGAGAAATTTTTCCTGTTCTTCATGTCTATCTACCTTTATGTCCGCCACCAAATTGGTTACCGTACTTTCCAAAAGCTCCTGCTTTTGCTCGGTGACACTGGTATACAATTGCCGCTGGAACAATCCTGAAATATTGGCAAAAGCCACACGGAATACAAAAATCATTACCGCTGCCATTACCACCAAAAGAATCAGGCTCACCAGCCTGGATTTTTTCTTTTTGTCTTTTTCCATGAAACCCCTCCTTGGCTTATTTATCCAAAACTTTTACCTGAATCTGTTTTACACTGTCTTCCATCATAGCTACCTCATCAGGTGTCAAGCAAATCTCCACGCTTTTTGCACTGTCAATTACATTGGCTGTTTTTCGCATTCCCACAAGAAGATTCATGTTTTCATACTGGGATAATGCCCAGGCGCTCACAAGGTTTGCATAGCTGCATTGATACTTTTCGCAGAGGGGCTGCCATAATGTAAATGCCTTTCGCAACACCTCTTTGCAAGGTTCTTGTACCCAAGGAAGTCTTGATCGAATATCGGTTTTATGGAAGGTTTTCTCAAGAAACTTCTCTCCGGTTAAAAATCCCTCTTCCAATACTCCATAAGTCTGGAAGGTGGTACCGTACTTTTTACAGGTATCGAAATATTCACGGCCGTGGAACGGTGACAAAATACTGAAAAATTCCTGCACCAATGCCCCGTCCTTGTATTGCTCAAGGTGTTTTGGCATGCTGTTGGAAATACCGTAGGTTCTGATTTTTCCTTCTTTGATAAGCTTCTCCAGCATATCCACCGTATCTTCTGCCGGAAAATCGTCGCACACATAATGCACAATCACGCTGTCCAAATGATCCACCTGCATACGAAGCAGTGAGTCTTCCACGTCCTTTTTGATGGCATCTCCCCGGGTGTCGTTATTTACTGTATAACCATCTCTCTCGTAGTGGAAATTGCCCCCTTCCTTTCGCCAATTCAGAGAACACTTGCTCTGCAGGATAAAATCATTTCTGCATCCTTTTAACGCTTTTCCAAGGAGCTCTTCACTGACTCCGGTGCCATACACCGGTGCAGTATCAATATAGTTGATTCCCTGCTCTTTGCATGCTGCCAGCAAAGACTTGGTCTCCTCCAAGGTGGAATCTTTGTCCGTCCATACACTTCCACCTCCAAGTCCCCAGGTTCCAAGAGATACCTTGGATACTTTTATATTGGATTTTCCCAGATCGTGATATTTCATAGTAAGCTTAATCCTTTCGTTCTTTATTTATCGTTTGATTCTGACAATCTTTGTACTGCTTTTTGTAAAATAGGTTTTCTTTCCATTAAAGGTGCGGTAGGCCTTTACACGAATATAATAGGTCTGTCCTTTTCGGAAAATCACCTTACCGTTTTTAAAGGTTTTAGAAAGATTGTTGGTGTAGACCTTCTTGGTGTCATAAGATGGAAACTGCGGTGTGGATGACCACTGAATCATGTATCCTGTAGCATGTTTCACTTTCTTTTTTAATGTAACTTTAACTTTTCCAGCAGTAGGATTGGTAATGCTTTTGATCACCGGTTTTGCCACCGGCGTCACATCCTGTACCAAAAGAGTATAAGCGATTCCCTCTGTTGGTGCTTCCCCTTTCAAATCCACAGTCACCGTCATATTCTTTGACGCAACCACTTCCGTATAACCGGTGGTCTCCTTGGTTTTCATGGTAAAAGAAGACTTTTTAAATCCGTTAAGGGTTACGCCCTGTTCTTTTAACCCGGTATAATTTCCCACGGTAATACGATAATCGTGTCCCTTTTTCACATCCAGAGAAAAGGATGCATCCCCGGTAAAAGTTCCCTGGTATTCCTGTTCCAATGTAAGGGGCAAAACAGTGCTTTGCGCAATATCTTCGACCGTTTCCTCTGTGATCTGATTTTCCGTAGTCTCTTCTGCGTTTACCATAGATGCCGGCGCAGTGATCATGGCCGCAACCAAAAGCCATACAACCAATTTCTTTTTCATTTGTTCATTCCCCCAATCGTCAATAGTTACTTGTATTATATCAGTTTCCCATAAAAAAATGGAGATGATTTCCGCATAAGTTAAAATCATCTCTATTTCTCAATACATATATCACTTTTAAAATAACCGATCAAACTGATTACAATTCCAAGGGCATTCAACCCGTATACCAAAAAGGCAATTCTTGGATGAAACGTAAACAAACCGTTTCCCAGGGTAAAAAGCAACGCCGCAACCTCCAGGTTCACGGAAAGCAGAAGCATCTTATTTCCATCTTTGCGCATACCTAAAATTGCAATTACCATACCGATAACCAAAAGCACCACTCCAAGACACACGGTGCCCATTCCCAATGTCAGGGCAAACGGTATGGTTCTTATATTTAACACAAAGGCTGCAATTCCAACCACATAGATTCCGATGCGCACCTTCTTATACCTCTCGTAAACTCCAAGAAGCACCTTAGCAAAATAAAGTCCCAGAATCAGTATACCCACATCAACGATAAAACTTACCACTTCAAACAGATGTCCTCCTCCGGCACCGGTTAACCGACCAATGGCTCCCTGTCCGCCGTAGCACACATATCCCATGATGATAAGTAACAATCCTCGCAGCTCACACTTCATAGGCGGTTCCTCCTTATCCTCATTAAAACACGTATTTTTCATACTTGCAACGAATTTTTCCGGAAACGCCCTATTTTATCCCTGTTGTATCCGCTCATTTAAGTCGGTTAAATACTCCCAGCGCTGCATTTTTTCTTCCAATGCTCCTTCTGTTTCTTCCTTTTCTTTTAATAGTTCGGAAAGCTTCACAGAGTTGGTGGCATTTTTTACCATTTCATCGTCCAATGCTGCTATCTTCTCTTCCAGGGCAGTAATGTCATCTTCTATGGTTTCAAACTCCCTTGCTTCATTAAAACTAAATTTTAATTTCTTTGGAGCATCCTTTTTATAGGCGTTTTTGTCCACCTTTTTCCCATTTTCCACCGGCTTCTTTTCTTCTTTTTCAAAGGCCCCTTCTTCCTTCATACGGTTTTCGTAATCGGTATATCCACCTTCATGCATACGCAAATGTCCATTTTGTTCAAAGGCAAAAATCCGTCGAACCACACGGTCCAGAAAATACCGGTCATGGGATACGGTGATGACAATTCCCTCAAAAGTATCCAGATAATCCTCCAAAATCTGCAAGGTTGCAATATCAAGATCGTTGGTAGGCTCATCTAAAATCAAAACATTGGGTGCTTCCATCAGCACTCGTAAAAGGTTCAATCGCCGTTTTTCCCCACCGGACAACTTTTCTATCAAACTATACTGCTTTTCACTGTCAAACAAAAAGGTCTCCAACATTTTGGATGCAGTCACCACGCCATCCTTTGTACGCACCATTTCCGCAGTATTTTTAATGTAGTCAATAACTCGAATCCCCGGATCCATGTAAGCGATTCCCGCCGTTTCATCCCTTTGGATTTCCTGGGAATAATAGCCTATTTTTACCGTTTGACCGGTAACCACATCACCGCTATCCTGGGCAACTTCTCCTAAAATTATTTTCATTAAGGTGGTTTTGCCGCAGCCGTTTTTACCCACAAAGCCCACACGGTCATTCTTTAAAAAGATATAGTTAAAGTCCTTCACTAAAACCTTATCGCCATAAGCTTTACAAATATCATGCAATTCAATGGTGGTATTTCCAAGTCGGCTGGAAACGGAGGAAATCTCAAGGGTGTCCTCTATCTGAATTCCGTCCATGTCTCGCAGGGTTTCATAACGCTTGATATGGGCCTTTTGCTTTGTGGATCTGGCCCTTGCTCCACGCATCATCCAAGCGATTTCTTTTCGAAGAATGCTCTGTCGTTTCCGCTCTGCCGCATACATGGAATCAATTCGCTCCTGCTTTCGCTGTAGGTAGCCGGAATAATTCTCTTCATAGGAGTATAATTTGCCATGGTCCAATTCCACAATACGGTTGGAGACACTGTCAAGAAAATATCTGTCATGGGTTACCATCACAATGCTTCCGCGGTAGTTCTTTAAATACTCCTCTAAAAATGTGGACATCTCAGAATCCAGGTGGTTGGTGGGCTCATCTAATACCAATACGTCCGATGGGGCCGTTAACACCGCCACCAGAGCCAGTCGTTTTCTCTGTCCACCGGAAAGTTCACCGGTTTTTTGCTCAAAGTTGGTAATGCCAAGCCTGGTCATCATGGATTTTGCATTGGTCTCCAAGGTCCATACATCCTCCACCTCACCTGCTGCCTTTCTCACACTTTCCATGGCGGTATCTTCTTTATTGAAGTCCGGCGTCTGGGGTAAATACCGGATTACAAGATTACTCCCAAAGGTAACTGTCCCTTCATCCCCTTCTTCCAATCCTGCAATCATTTTCAACAGTGTGGACTTACCGGTACCATTGACTCCGATAATTCCCACCTTATCCCCTTCATGGAGAAAAAAGGAAGTGTCGTCAAGAAGCTTTCTTCCTGTATATGATTTTTTCATATGTTCCATTGATATTATGTTCATAATCTATCCCTTCTAATTAAGAAAGCCAATGAAGACAGTCGTCTCCATTGGCCTCATGGGTTTCTTTGTTTAAATCAAAGATTCCAAACTGCCATAGCGTCTTTCCATGGTGAATCCCTGACCTCGTACTTCTTTTACCTCATTGACTGTAATAAATGCACCTTCATCGATTTCTGAAATCATCTTGTTAATCTCATACAATTTACGATGAGGAATCACACACATCACACCTTTTCCATGCTTCTCTTCAAGGCCGGTTTCAATCATCAACATGGTAACACCCACATTTCCGTCCTTCAAAAGCTTTACACGAATTTCTTCAAACTTGGTGGAAAAGACAGTTACCTGAATCTGCGCCTTTCCGAATAAGGTTACCTTATTTACCAGGAAGGTTTCGAATACCAGCATCATCACACCAAGCAACACATGCTCGGAATCTGATTTCATCACCTGTGATAACAATACAATTCCATCAACGACGTTCATCCACATTGCCAATGGCAAATGAGTTACTTTATGCATAATCAACGATACGATATCCGTACCTCCGGTGGAAGCACCCACTCGTATAATAAGACCTACTCCAACACCCAGCAATGCTCCGCCGTACAAAGCGGCCACCAGGTCGTTGTCTGTCACTCTTTCAATCCCCGGAATACGTTCCATCACCCATAATAACACAGGGTATAAAAAAGAACTGGCTGCCGTATTAATGGCAAACTTCTTTCCTAACGCAACAAATCCCAATACAAACAGAATAACATTGATAACCATTACCATAATGGATAATTCCATCCCTGTTATCTGACTCAATAACATCGCTACACCGGTTGCGCCTCCGGTGATAATCTTATGAGGTGCCACAAAAGCTGCGATTGCAAAGGCCAAAATAATATTTCCAATGACCAATCCACAACCTGTCTCAACACCCTGTTTCATCTTAGAACTCATGTTATGTGCTCCTTTCTCCGAATAACTGTTTTACAACATTTCATCGTACCTGTCAATAGATATCATATTTAAAAATGTGTGAATTATTTTCGAAAGAAGAACCCCTCTCTACCGGAGCCAGTCTGCGATATCACATATTAATCGTTCGCTTTTCTCCCAACCAAGACACGGATCGGTAATGGACTTTCCAAAAACACCGTCTCCAATGGCCTGGTTACCGTCTTCCAGATAACTTTCAATCATAAGACCTTTCACCAGTTGTCGAATCTCACCACTGACACTGCAACTGTGCAAAACGTCCTCTGCAATACGGATTTGTTCTATATAATTCTTAGCGGAATTGGCATGATTGCAATCCACAATCACCGATGGATTCTTTAAATCGGTATTGTGATATGCCTCAATTAAATTCCGAAGATCTTCATAATGATAATTGGAATAACAATTCCCGTGAAAATCCACATAACCTCTTAAAATACCGTGAGCCAATGGATTTCCTTCGCTGGCCACTTCCCAGCCGCGATATACGAATTTCTGCTTGCTTTGTGCCGCAGTAATGGAATTCATCATCACCGGAATGGAACCGCTTGTGGGATTCTTCATTCCCACCGGTATTCCAACGCCGCTGGCTAACATTCGATGCTGCTGATCCTCCACCGATCTTGCGCCGATGGCAACATAGGCAAGCAAATCCGACAAATAACGATGATTTTCCGGGTACAACATTTCCTCAGCACAGGTAAAACCGGTCTCTTTCACCACCCTGGTGTGTAACTCACGAATGGCAATAATTCCTGCCAACATATCCTCATCCTGTTCCGGATCCGGCTGATGAAGCATGCCTTTATAACCGGTTCCTTTGGTTCGTGGCTTGTTGGTGTAGACACGAGGTATGATAAAAATCTTATCCTTTACCTTCTCCTGAACCTTTGCCAGCCGTGTCATATACTCCATCACCGCATCTTCGTTATCTGCGGAACACGGTCCTATAATCAGTAAAAATCGGGAATCTTTCCCCTCAAAAATATCCTTTATAATCTTGTCACGCTGTTCCTTGATACCCCGAATTTCTTCCCCAAGAGGAAACTGTTCCTTGATTTCAATAGGCATCGGTAAACGGCGGATAAAATTCATCTGCATCTCCATGTTAATTTCCTCCTTCGACGCGCACCTGCATGTGTAAAATTATAACAAAGCAACGTACTAAAGTCTAGTACGTTGCTTTGCATGTTTTCTTTATTTAATGTAGGTTTCTGCATTCTTCAAAGTTGCTTCGTAGGCCTTTACACTTGTACCCACCGTTTTAAATCCGTAAGCCTTGTAGAGCTTGTTGAATTTTGTTCTGGTGATTTTCACTTTGCTGCTGCCCATTCCCTTATAACATACATTTTTCACTGTCTTATATTTTTGGGTTTTTTCATTGAACTTTCTGGTACGATATCCTCGAAGTTTTATGGTCTTTTTCGCTTTGTTGGAAATAGAATACACCAGTTTTCTTTCGTAGCGGTACATCCCCGCCTGCTCATAATCCGGATCCGAAAAAGCAATGGCACTCCTTGTCACTCCCACCGGCTCCCCGTCAATTACTTTATGATGGAACTCGCTTCCATCGTAAGTATAGATGACGGAAAACATTTTGCAGCGAAGCCCAAGAGATCCCCATACAATCAACTCCTTTACTCCGTCCTTATTCACATCATAAAGAAGAAATTGCGTTCCTTCTTCATTATAAATTCCCTTGTCCGAATCTGTTACATATTTGGAATTTTCAATGACACCTCTGTAATACTCTGCCACATTGTCAGGCAGTGCACTGGATGCCTTTGCATTATTTGCCGGTAAAAGTGTCAAAAGCAGGGTCATTACCAGCAATGATGAAATGAGTTTTTTCATTGGTATTCCTCCCTCGTTAAAATGTCTGTAAGCTGTTTAAAAACGCTCCATTTCCGTCTTTCAGTGTTCCTTTTGATAATTTGCTAAGTCCCACAATGCTCATAATAAAACCAAGTGGCGGAAAAATCAGACAGGCTACGCCAAGTCCCAGCCTTCCAAGATAAAAATAGGTGGCACACCCCATAACCGTTCCAATCAATTCCGCACTTCGAAGCATTTCGCTTCCCAAGGAAAACAGTCCCCCAAAAGGAGCCAAGAGCACAATCCAAATAATTAAATTGCAAATAAAGAATCCACGGCACACCTTTGGATTCTTATCTGAAATACCAACCCTTGCTCCGCATCCCGGGCAGATATAGCCTTCTTTTTCCACATCGATTCTTCTTTGGCAGCGACTGCAATACATCATTTTCATATTCTATCATCCTTATATTATTCATTTCTTACCTTTATTATATGTATTTCATCTCCCTGTTTCAAGAAAAAGTGTTTTGTCGTAATTTTTCACAATTATCCACCTTTAATCCAATTTAAATTGTGCAAATTATACATGTAAAAACATTTAATTTTCAATTTAAAATATCGTGTTAGAATGAAACTGTGTTAGTATTATTACAAGAATTTGGAGGGTTTTTTATGTCACGTACAGTTAAAGATGTTATGGCTCTCATTCGTGAGCATAACATCAAAATGGTGGATTTCAAAATGGTAGACATCGATGGAGGATACCGTCATGTAACCATTCCGGCGCAGAATTTCAGCGAATCAACAATGACCGACGGAATTGGATTTGACGCTTCCAACTATGGCTATGCCGTTGTGGAAAAAAGCGATATGGTTTTTATCCCGGATCCTGATACCGCTTATGTAGATCCGTTTTGCGAAATTCCAACACTTAGCATGACCGGAAATGCAATGATCATCGATTATCCTAACAACCGCCCGTTAAAGCAATATCCGAGAAATATTGTAATGGCTGCGGAACAGTATATGAAGGATACCGGCATTGCAGATACCATGATGATTTTACCGGAGTTTGAATTCTACTTATTTGATGAAGTGAACTGGAATGTTCAGCCTTATAACATCGGCTTTAACCTGGATTCCGATCAGGCTCACTGGAACAGCGATGTAAACGGCAAAGGTGTCATCGTTCCTTGCCAGAAACATTACCATGCAGCAATGCCGCTTGATCGCACCTACGACTGCAGAAGCGAAATGTGCATTCAGATGGAAGAAGCCGGCATTCCGATTAAATATCATCATCCGGAAGTTGGCGGAGCAGGCCAGTTTGAAATCGAAACCAAATTAGGTCAGATGAGCAAAATGGCAGATGCCACCATGATGATTAAATACATTATTCACAACACCGCATTGAAATACGGTAAAACCGCAACCTTCATGCCAAAACCGGTCAATGGGGAAGCCGGCAGCGGAATGCATGTACACATGCTTTTAATGAAGAACGGCGAACCTGTTTTCTCTGATGATAACGGTTATTCACACCTTAGTGAAACAGCACATTACTTTATGGGCGGACTGTTAAAACACATCTCTTCCCTTTGTGCAATTACCAACCCGTCAACCAACTCATTCCGTCGTCTGGTACCCGGATTTGAGGCTCCTGTTACTGTAGGCTATGCCACATCCAACAGAAGCGCGGTTATTCGTATTCCGGCTTACGCCAAATCACCGAACATGCGTCGTTTTGAGCTTCGTAACCCGGATGCCACAACCAACCCATACTTCTGCTATTCCGCAATTCTAATGGCAGGACTTGATGGAGTTCTCAATAAGATTGACCCACACGAAAACGGTTGGGGACCTTACGACATGAACTTATTCAATCTTCCTGAGGAAGAAAAGGCCAAATTACACAGTCTTCCAACAAGACTGGAAGATGCCTTGGACGCTTTGGAGAAAGATCATGAGTACTTAACCAAGGGAGACGTATTCCCTGAGGAATTGATCACCAACTTTATTGCGTCAAAACGTGAGGAATGTCGCCAATTAGCTTCCATTCCTACACCGGCAGAATTTGACCGCTACTATAATATGTAAACTCCATATAGCTAAAAATAAGAAAAAGCCTCGAAAGACCATGGTCTTTTGAGGCTTTTTCGTTTTGAACATTTCAAGGTTTTCAGGAAATTTTTCCTATTTTTCATTACTGACACAACCTCTTGAACAACGCGGTAAAAACAGCCAGCTGCTCCTGTACTTCTTTCTTCTCTTTGGAGTCTTCCTCACCCAAACGGGCCAGCTTTGCCTGAAGCTGAGCAACTTTCTTTTCGTATACATCTACTTTTTCTTCCGTGGAAAGGTTTCCGCCGTTGATTTTATCCAGTACTTCAAGATCAAGTTTTTCAATGTCAAATTCTTTTCTCTCGTTCATGGTACATACCCTCCCAGAATCTCATTATTTTATAACTAGAGTCTAACATATAGATGTGTTTTTCTTGTGGTTATATACACTGCTGGCAGAATATTAAAAATAGGCTGCCAAAAGGCAGCCTACAAGCCCTCAAAATCCCCCCGAAGTCTGAGAGCTTATTCTATTTTTTCCCTTTCAATCCACTGCTTCCTCCAATGACGCATCACCGCCATGACAAGAAGAGTTACTGCTTCGGCAGCTATGAAGCACAACCATTTGCCATTCATTCCAAGGAAGGTGGTCAAAACAATGGCACATCCCACAATGGCCACAACGCTTCGCATAACCGCTCCCACCATGGCCTGGATTTCATTTGAGGTAGCAGAATAGTAGGAAATCAAAACAACATTGATTCCCGCCAAAATAAATCCCAGGGCATAAAGGCGAAGTCCGGTAAATGCATAATGATACAGCAAATCATTATTTCCACCGTTGAAGGTACTGATTAGCGTATCCGTTTTTACCCATACCAGAATGATGGTCAAGGTCTCCACTAAGGCTGTGGTAACAATACCGTAACGAAGGAACTTCCGTTCGGTTTTCTTGTCTCTCTTGCCGAAGTTTTCATGTATAATCTGTTGAACTGCATGGGAGATTCCTTCAAACACAACCTCCACTAACAGGGCCAGATTCGTTATAATACCGTAGGCCGCAATTCCCGGATTTCCGGCCAGATGATGAATCATAATATTAAAAAGTATTCCGATTCCTGCCGTCAACACTTCACCAAGAAAGGTCATAAAATCGCAGGAGATACATTGCATAAAATGCATAATGGATAAAGGTCCAAATTGGAAATTCACATGATTTTTCGGTTTAAAATAGTGAATGGAACTAACCAAAATAATCACTATGTGGCTAAGAATGGAGGCTACTGCTGCTCCACAAAATCCCAAAGGTGTTTTGAAAATCAAAACATAATCCAGAATGATCTTGGCAAAAGAACCGCAAATCTCAGCAATATTTACCAGCTTCACGTCCCGATCCACTTTTGCAAAATCAGTAAATGTATAGCTGCACATTAAAATCGGTGCACCTAATAGAATAATTCGGACATTATTCTCGCCAAAGGCTCGCAGTGCCACATCTCCTCCAAGAAGGCCCAAAAGGTTTCGCGGCATGGCAATTCCTATAATCAATAACGGAATCCACAGAATCAATGTCCATAAAATAGACTGTGTAAAATACGTATCTGTATTCCCTCGTACCGACCGTCGCAATTTAAAACGAATGGCAGATCCGGTACCCACAAGAGAACCCAGCGCATAAATAATCGTATACAAAGGTATGACCAAACTCAATACCGCAAGGCCCTTCGTCCCGGCAAACACCGAAATGAAGTACGTATCCACGATAACATCCAAGGTCATAACCAGCATACCCATCACATTGTTAATCGCATACTTTATGTACTTTAATAACAAATTATCCTCCCATCCTTTTTGTAATTAACACGCAGAAAACAATTCTCACCCGGAGCTTTCCCCGGCAGAATCAAAAAATAAACACATGAAACCCGTTACACCTGCATAAATGCATATCCCCAAACGTGTTCCATGTGTTCATATCGCATTATCAGCTTTTTCTTTTATTATAATTGACTGACAATACTTTTGCAACACCCTATGTTTGTTACTTTTTTCTCACTCTTGCGGCAATCATCATAACAATAAAGGTAATTATCTCTGCAGTAAGAAAAGATAGCCATACGCCATTCATGCCAAGTACCATGGAAAGCACCACGGCACATAAAATAATGGCGCACAATCCACGAAGCAATGACCCAAGCATGGATAAAAAGGCCTTGGCTGTGGCAGCATAATAGGAGATCAATACAATATTGATACCTGCCACCAAAAATCCAAGGAAGTAATAGCGCATGCCCACATAGGCTAATTTGGCCAATTCCATGTCATTTTGGCTGTTAAATATGGAGATCAAAAAGTCTGTGGCCCCGTACACAAAGGATACAATGGCAACTTCCACAAGGGCCGCGCTGACAAGACCATACTTCAAATATTTTTTTACACCTTTTGCATCGTTATTTCCGTAGCTGTCACTGATCAATGGCTGGGAACCCTGGGAGATACCATTGAAAATTGCCACCGCAATAATGGAATAATTGGCCACAACCCCATAGGCTGCCACGGCGGTATTCCCCGAAATCCGCAGCAACAAAGTATTAAATGTAAATGTAATAACTGATGCGGTCACTTCACTCATAAGGGATGATACTCCCAGTTTTACGCTTCCTGCAATATGTGTAAAAGAAGGCATTCCCACATGAAGTTTCACCGTACTTTTTTTACTCATAAAATGCGTCATGCAAAGAATCATGGTAACAATGGGACTTGCCACTGTGGCAAGGGCCGCTCCGGTAAAGCCAAGGGGTGTCATAAACATAAACACATAGTCAAATACAATATTAAAAAGGCTTCCGAGAATGGAGGCAATCATGGCCACAAAGGATGCCTTGTCATTTCTTGCAAAGGCGGTAAATGTATAATTACATACAAAAAACGGTGCACCCATCAAAGCCACCCGCAGATAACCGCTGCCAAGTTCCACCAGTTTGGCATCACCCCCAAGAAGGGTCAATACCGTCTGTGGAATCAATGCTCCCACCAGCACAAAAGGAATACTTACCAGTATGGACCACAACAGTGACTGCATAAAATAGCCATCCACCTTTTTTCCAAGGGCCTTATGAATGGTATATCTTGTAGCGGAACCGATGCCAATCATTGCTCCAAGTCCCTGCATAATTCCATACAAAGGCAATATCAGATTTAATGCTGCAAGACCGCTTGCCCCTGCGTATCTGGAGATAAAATAGGTATCTGCCAATATATAGACCGACACGCCAATCATACCGGCCACGCTGTGAGTAATGTACTTCAAGTATTTTTTCAACATAAGTTTCTCCTTTCCAACCATATAACCTCTTATACCAAAAAAGGCATATGACTCTTGCTTCTCCTGCAAACGCAGCCCTAACAAAGCAAGGTCATATGCCCTTCATCTGAATCCCGGGGGATTCAGAAGCATTTCTATTCAATTAACTCCGACTATATTATCAAAGGAAAAACAGAATGTCAACCCCATTTTTATAATTGAGCCTTTTTCATCATTTCTTCGCTCCATTCCTTTAATTCATCCACCGACATGGCTGCTGCCAGCTTCTTACCTGCAAGCACATTGGCACCGGTATCTAACTGCTGCATGTTCTTTCCGGCATCTCCAATGGGACTTCCTCCGGAAGTGGCAAAAGGAATGACCACCTTTCCTGAAAGATCTTCATTTTCCATGAAAGTATCAATAATGGACGGCTCTCTGTACCACCACACCGGGAATCCAATGTAAACCACATCATATTCTTCCATGTGTTCCACCCGGTTAGCAATCTTTGGACGGCTGGTTCTGTCCGCCATCTCTTTGCTGCTTCGGCTTTGTTTATCCATCCAGTTCAAATCTTCTTTTGTATAAGGTGTTTCAGGTACAATCTCATGGAGATTGCCTCCCACAGCCTGTGCTAATTTCTTCGCCAGTTTCTCAGTAACTCCGCTTGCTGAAAAATAGGCAACCAATGTCTTATCCATATCTATTCTCCTTTCCCTGTAATGGCTTTAGTAATAAAAATCCTGAAATTATTGTAAAATTTTCCTGCCGGAGGTTTCCAGCTCCTTCTGGAACTCTTCCGGGTTCTTTAAATAGTAGTCCTGATGATACTCCTCAGCTTCATAGAAGGATTTGAATTGTTCAATCTTGATTTCAGCTTTCTTCCCATGTTCCTTCTCTAATTGACCTATTTTCTCCAAGGAAAGTGTTTTCTCCTCTTCTGTGGTGTAATAAATCGCTGTGGTATAAGAAAATCCCTTATCGATGTACTGACCTTCGCTGTCAAAGGGATCGATATTTTCCAGGTAAATCTCCAAAAGCTGTTCATAAGATACCACCTTTGGATCATACTCTAACATAATGGTTTCTCTGTGACCTGTTTTCTGAACCTTCACGTCCTCATAGGAAGGATTCACTTCATCTCCCCCACAGTAACCGCAAATAACCTTGTCCACTCCGTACATTTTGAATATTGGGGTGATACACCAAAAACATCCTCCTGCAAAATATGCTTTCATAATCGCTCTCTCCTTTTTCTTTTCTCTTTTTATTGTACCATTCTATATACCGCCCTTCAATTTATATTCGAAAATAACATAAAAAAGGCCTTGGCCGGATGATTTATATTCCGGCCAAAGCCCTTTCATTTACTGTGATTATAATTTAAATTGTCCAACCACATCCGATAAGCTCTTAGCAATGGTGTTCTGTGCACCTGCCATATTGCTTACGTTATCTACCACATCAGATACATCGCTGACAGTATCGTTAACCTGTGAGGAACGATCTGCAGTTTCTTGAGTGGATTCTGCGATGGCCTGGATTGCTGAGCTTACTTCTCTCATGGCAGAACGGATATTTTCAACCATTTCGTTGATCTGCTCTGACTGTTCTCCAAATTCCTGAGCGTCACTTCCGTACTGTTTTGCCACACCTACAAAGTGTTCGTAATCCGGTGCTACCGTATCTTTAATGAATTCCATCAATCCGTTGGATGCATTTAATAATTCATCAAAGGATCCCTGAACGCCTTCCACCGTCTGCTGGATTCTTCCTACTGCCTCTGCAGTTTCATTTGCCAGGTTGTTGATTTCGGTTGCAACAACGGCGAATCCTTTACCATGTTCTCCGGCACGTGCTGCCTCAATGGAAGCGTTTAAGGATAACAGGTTGATCTGA
>JAILCP010000013.1 GCA_024680055.1 Lachnospiraceae bacterium
GTTCACAAATATAAAATTGTGCCTCTGGGTGATAACAATACCTGCGGAGAAGCGGCTTACGTCACCTTTGACCACAGGAAAATTGTGTCCATCACAGGGAAAAAATATTCCTACACCGCCATGAAAAATGACATCGAAGACCTGGAAAAGGCCTATTCCGACTACTGTCACGTAAATGTTTTCGGGACCTCCACCAAAGGGCGAAATCTTTACGACGTGGTTATCGGAAACCCCAATGCGGAGAAATCCGTTCTTGTGGTCAGCACTCTTCATGCTAGAGAATATGTGTGCTCTGCACTGATGATGCGCCAGATTGAATATTATTTAAAGAATTACAACGGGACAATCAACGGCATGGTGCCATCGGAAGTTTTAAATGACGTGCAGATTCACTACGTGGTCATGGCCAATCCGGACGGCGTGGTGATTTCCCAGAATTCCTATAAACGTTGGAAAGCCAATGCCAGAGGGGTGGACTTAAACAGAAATTTCCCATACAAATTCCGGGTACGTGGCAAAAAAGGCGCCGAAGGCTTCAGCGGTTCCAAGGCCGCCAGCGAAAAGGAAACCAAGGCCATTATCAAGCTTTGCAAGAACTTAAAAAGTACCACTTCCCTGAAATCGGTGATCAATTATCATGCCATGGGACAAATCATTTTTGGCGACTACAGTGGTTCCAATTCCAAGGTAAAAAAGGAGACCACATCCCTTTACCACCTGGCCAGAAAGCTTACCGGATACAAATCCGCAGCAAGCTACAATTCCACCGGATACGGCAATTTCAGGGAATATGTGATGTACGGTATGAAAATCCCAAGCATTACCATCGAAGTGGGAAGAACCACCTGCCCATGTAATTTTAGCGAATACGGCAGCATTTTTACCAAAAACAAAAACTTACTTCTAAGTGTTGCAAAAAGGTACTAGTTAGGAGATTTAACATTGTATAGATGGAAATGGATTTGCGTTATTCTTGCAGTTGCTTTGATTTTTACCGCTTGTGGATCGGAACCTTCAAAGGAATCCACAGAAGAAGCAAAGCAATCTACAGAACAGCAAAAAGAACAGAAAAGTGAAAAACAGGATTCAGAAAGCCTCAAACAGGAAGCGCCTGCTGTCTCCACCGTCCTTGAAACCAAGGCCACCCATGAAAAGGTGGAAGAAAACCACAAGGTGGAAGTGGATTATTCCAACGTGGAAGACGGCTACGTCATGATGAAATACAAGGAAAAAACGTCCAAAAAAATTAAGGCCCAGCTCACCGGACCAAGTAAAATGACCTACACCTACAACATTTCTGTGGGCGATTACCAGGTCATTCCCATTACAGACGGCAACGGTTCCTATCAAATTGCAGTCTACCAAAACATCGAAGGCACCAGCTACGCTACGGTGATGAGTTTTGACCTGGACATTACTTTAAAGGACGAATTTGCACCTTTTTTAACCCCAAGTCAATACATCAACTACACGGAAGACACCAAAGTCGTCCAAAAAGCCGCCCAACTCTGCAGTGGCATCGATGATCCATTGGAAAAAGTGGAAGTGGTCTACAAATATGTAATTGACAATTACACCTACGACAAGGAAAAAGCCAGAACCGTAGAAAGCGGCTACCTGCCTGACCTTGACAAAGTGTACGAAGCAAAAAAAGGCATCTGTTTTGACTACGCCGCCGTCATGGTAGCCATGCTCCGTTCCCAAAACGTAGCAACCAAGCTGATTGTAGGCTACAGTGGCAGCTCCTATCACGCGTGGGTGAACATCTATACAGAGGAAAGCGGCTGGATCACTAACGTCATTTATTTTGATAAAGACCAATGGTCCTTAATGGATCCAACGTTTGCCTCCACCGGAAACTCCAGCGATGAAATCATGGATTATATCGGAGACGGAAGCAATTATCAAGCAAAGTACATCTATTAAAAACAACATATTAGATTTATCATTTTAGATTAAGCATCCCAAATCACCTTCAAAGGCGGTTTGGGATTTTTTATGGAAGTGAAATGGAGTCGGTTTGGGAGGTAAAGAAGGTAGATTTTTTATGGAGTGGAAAAGGTGGAGTCGGTTTGGGAAATAAAGAAGATGAACCGACTCCAGGGTAGTGAAATGGAGTCGGTTTGGGAAATAAAGAAGATGAACCGACTCCAAGGAAGTGAAATGGAGTCGGTTTGGAAGATAAAGAAGTTGAACCGACTCCAGGGAAGTGAAATGGAGTCGGTTTGGGAGATGAAGAAGGTGAACCGACTCCAAGGTAGAGAAAGATGGTAGGAGGCAATCTAACCATAAAAAAAGCTTTCCCTTTCTGATTCATGTATCAGGAAGGAAAAGCTTGATTTATAATAGTTATTCGTTTTCTTCTTCTGAGATATCCATGCCTGCCAGGGTTTTGACATCGACACCGTTGACTTCCAGGTGGGAGTCTACGGCAATGACGAGGCATTGGCGGCCATCGATGACCTTGGTTTCAAGAAGGTCAAGGCGGTTAGGGTTGACTTTGATGGTGATGTCCGGGGTTTCGATGGAAAACTTTCGGGTGCTGGTGATGTTGTTGGCCATGAGGTTGGAGTTTTCACCGGCGTAGGCTTCGTATTCCAGGTCGAAGTCCTCCATTTTGTCGTCGGAGGCGCCGCTGTCGTAGAAGATTTGTTTCATTTCGTCTTTGGAAATGATGACAGGGTCCGGATTGTCTTTGTTCAGTTCAATCAGTTCGTTGATGTTTTCGTGGATGTTTTTGATGACTTCAAAGTCACAGTTTTCTTCCAGGGTTTCCACCACAAGGTTCTGGAAGGCCTCTTTTTGAGCAACTGAGGATTGAGCCATGTTGCTGCCAAGGATGTCTTCAATGAATTCGGTGTGAATGTCTTTGGCGTTCTTGGAGTAGTATAAAACACTGTGCAGGTCGGTGGCACGATCGGTGAAAGCAGGGAACATAAAGCCAATGGAAGGCATTTCTACGACCCAGTCACGGATACGTTCGTGCATAAGATTGTCTTCCGCGTTGTAGCCAAGGGCGGATTTGGATAGGGATACCGGACAGATGGCGCACTGAATGTAGTCAAAAACAGTGTCGGAAGCATCTTCCATGGTGGTGCCGTCGGTGGCTTTGCCCGGAACATCGTAGGCACAGTGAATCAAAATAATGTAGTAGTTTTCGCCGTAGTTGTAGCTGGAAATGACCTTGTTGTAAAATTCATCAAGGAGGGTGTCACTTTCCAATTTGCTTTGGCGAAGGTTGTATAAGAATTCCTGGGTTCCGCCCGGTTCTTCCGATTCCAGAGGGAAATCCATGGAAAATAAATTGGTGCCAAGGGAACCTGAAAATGTCTTTTTTAAAATCTCAAAATATTTAAATTCTTCCTCGGATGGGAGAGAGAAGAATGCTTCTTTCATTTTGAATTTGATGTTTTTGTCACCGTCTACGTAGCAACCGGCAATGCGATCGATGGTGCTGCGTTCAGGAGTATATTGTTTGCGTAATTCTGCGATTTCTTTCTTGTTCATTTAGATACCTTCTTCTTATAAATCTTTCTGCTATATCATAGCAAATCTCTTGTTTTTCCGTCAAATGGTTTATATAATAGAAAAGATGAATAAAAAAGGAGTCTGATAAAATGGATTATAAAGAAGCTGCCCTTGTAATGCACAAGGAAAACAAAGGAAAAGTAGAAATTAGAAGTAAAGTACGTGTGGAGAACAAAGACGACTTAAGCACCGCTTATACACCTGGTGTTGCACAGCCATGTCTTGAAATCAAAGAGCATCCGGAAGATGTATATACTTATACAGCAAAAGGAAATATGGTGGCGGTTGTATCTGATGGAACTGCAGTACTTGGCCTTGGAGACATTGGACCAAAGGCAGCACTTCCGGTAATGGAAGGAAAAGCCATTTTATTTAAAGAATTTGCAGGAGTGGATGCATTTCCGATTTGTCTTGATACCAAGGATACGGAGGAAATCATTCGAACCGTAAAGAATATAGCACCGGCATTTGGAGGAATTAATCTGGAGGATATCAGTGCTCCAAGATGCCTGGAAATTGAGCGAAGATTGGAAGAGGAGCTGGATATACCGGTATTCCATGACGATCAGCACGGCACAGCCATTGTGGTAACGGCAGCTCTTTTGAATGCACTTAAGGTGGTAAAAAAAGACATCGGCCAAATCAAACTTGTTTTAAACGGAGCAGGAAGTGCAGGCGGTGCCATTTGCAGAATGCTTTTAAATGCAGGAGTTAAGAATTTAATTGTATGCGATAAAGATGGAGTGTTGTACCGTGGAAAAGAGGGCATGCCACAGCATTTGGAAGAGATTGCAAAGATTACCAATCCAAACAATGAAAAAGGATTGTTAAAGGATGCTATTGTAGGGGCAGACGCTTTTATCGGAGTGTCCGCACCGGGAGTTTTAACTGTGGAAATGGCAAAAACCATGGCAGAGGATGCGATTTGTTTTGCCATGGCCAATCCGAATCCGGAAATCACCTACGAAGATGCTAAGAAAGCCGGAATTCGTGTGATTGGAACCGGACGAAGTGATTATCCAAATCAGATTAATAACGTGTTATGTTTCCCTGGACTTTTTAAGGGAGCATTGGAAGCGAGAGCAAGAGATATTACCGTGGATATGAAGTTGGCTGCTGCTAAAGCCATTGCAAGCTTGATTTCAGAAGAAGATATGAAGGATGACTACATTATTCCATCCGCATTTGATAAGCGTGTGGCAACCACCGTGGCAGAGTTTGTAAAAGAAGCAGCAAGAAAGTAGGAATTCATGATAAGGGAAATTGATGTAAAATTGCTGACGGAAGAAATCAGCAAATTATGTATACAGGCCACACATTTTTTATCACAGGATATGGTGGATGCGTTTCAGAAGGCCTATGAGAAGGAAAGAAAACCATTGGCAAAGGAAATTTTATCCCAATTGCAGGAGAATCTGTCCATTGCAGGAGAGGATATGATCCCTATTTGCCAGGATACGGGAATGGCCGTGATTTTTATGGAAGTGGGCCAGGATGTGCACTTTGTTGGAGGCGATTTGTATGAAGCAATCAACAAAGGGGTGGCAAAAGGATATACCGAAGGCTACCTTCGTAAATCCGTGGTGGAAGATCCGCTTTTGCGCGTGAACACAAAGGATAATACGCCGGCTGTGATTCACTATAGCGTGGTGCCGGGAGATCAGGTTAAAATCACCTTGGCGCCAAAGGGATTTGGCAGTGAAAATATGAGTAAGGTCTATATGTTAAAACCGGCTGACGGAAAAGAAGGTGTGGTTAACAGCATTTTGGATGCCATATCAGCAGCAGGTCCAAACGCCTGCCCACCGTTGGTGATTGGAGCAGGACTTGGAGGGGATTTTGAACTTGCCGCTAAAATGGCAAAACATGCACTCACCCTTCCGGTGGAGTATCATTCTCCAAAGGAGCATATTGCGGAGATTGAACGTGAAGTGTTCGAAAAGGCGAATCAGTTAAATATCGGACCGGCAGGTCTTGGGGGTGACACCACAGTTTTGGCGGTTCATATTGAGAGTTTTCCAACTCATATTGCAGGAATGCCATTGGCGGTGAACATGTGTTGTCATGTAAACCGACATGCGTCCGTGGTTATTTAGGAGAGAATCAATGAGAAAAGAAATACAGTTGCCTTTAACCAAAGAACAGGCAAAGACCTTGAAGGCCGGTGATATGTGTTTTGCCACCGGAGTGTTATATACAGCAAGGGATGCGGCCCATAAACGAATGTACGACAGCCTTTTGAACGGGGAAGAAATTCCGATTTCCTTAGAAGAAACTGCGTTGTATTACCTTGGACCAACCCCTGCAAGAGAGGGAAATGTAATTGGATCTGCAGGGCCGACCACAGCCAGCAGAATGGACAAGTATACCCCCCTGTTACTGGGAAAAGGGGTCAGCGCCGTGATTGGAAAAGGAAAAAGAAATGAGGAAGTACACCGTGCAATTAAGGAACATGGGGCAGTTTATTTTGCCGCCATTGGAGGTGCAGGGGCACTTCTTTCCAAGTGTATCAAAAAGGCAGAGGTTATTGCCTATGATGACCTTGGCACCGAAGCCATTCGACGATTGGAAGTGGAACAGTTGCCGGTGGTTGTGATTATTGATACCATGGGAAATGACTATTATGAAATGGTTGAAAAGGAATAGAGCAAAAGTGCTCCGCAGCGTGGCGGAGTGCTTTTTTGCGTCTTAAAATTTTCACACAAATAGGATATGATGATAGTTGATTGATTATGTATAGGAGAGCTTTATGACCGTAAACTATATTTATATAGCAGTGTTAACATTATTGTCCGGTGTTCTTGCCTTTTTATGGGAGAACGTAAAAGGAGATGGCAGAGAGTTGGTAAAATGTTTGCGAACTCTTTTTTTGATAGCCTTTTTAACCACATTTGCCTATGTGGGATTTTTTGCCAGCCCAACCATAAAGCTGGCAGAATTTATGAATGGGGTTTATTTTATCGGAACGGATTGGTTAATCTTTTTCCTAATGATATTCCATGAGAATTATACTGCCGGGGTAAAACGTATTCCCGGTGTGTATTATACCTATTTGACCCTTTTGATTTTGGATATGGTGAACCTTCTTTCCAATCCGTGGCTGCATCACGCATTTGAAATGAAGCGGGTGGCTTTTAAGGGCATGGGTACCAACTATATTATTTCAGAGTATCATTTCTTTTTCTTTTTGCATGTGACCTTTGTGTATTTGTGCGCAATGGTGGTATGGTTGATCTTTTTAAACCGTACGGTGCATTCCACCAAGTTTTATAAGATTCGTTACATGTATATTACCATTTCCTTTGGAATTGTGCTTTTGGTCAATGGTATTTGTACATTGATTAATTTGCCGTTTGATTTATCCGTGATTTGTTATCCGGTGTTGGCGGTACTTTTTGCGTATTTTTCCCTGTACTACGTGCCAAGGGGCATTATTGAACAGAGTCTTGGACTGGTGGTTCAAAAAATGGACAGTGCGATTATTATCTTTGATTTACAGGATAATTTCCTGTATGCCAATGAGCTGGCAAAAAAGTATTTAAAGTATCAAAAAATCACCCTGGATAATGTGGAAATGAAAATTCTGGACTGGAAAAAAAGACACAATATGGAGGTGAATCGTCCGGTAAAATGGGAAGAAGAAGGGGTCATTAACGGGGAAATCCGAAGCTTTTTTGTAGAGTTTGGTCCGGTATATGACAATGATATGAATATTATCGGAAGTCAGTTTATTTTTTACGACAGAACGGAAGATTACAGAAAACTGGAAGAGGAGCATTATAAGGCAACCCATGATGAGCTCACGGGGGTTTATAATCGTGAAACCTTCCTTGAAAAGGTGGAAACCTTTGTAAGAGCCAGATCGGAAGAGCCTTACCTTATGATTGTTTCCGATATTCGGGATTTTAAGCTGATCAATGATTTGTTTGGCACAGGCAGAGGCGACGAAGTACTGAAAATTCAGGCGGAATGGATTCGTAAGCTATCCATGCCGGGAAGCATATACGGCCGACTGGAGGCGGATCGCTTTGCACTTTGTATGCCGAAAAACCGGTTTGAGGAAATTTATTTTATCGAGCATATTCAAAGTATGAAGCGCTTATTTGAGGGAAGTTCCTATCACATGTTGATTCACTGCGGTGTGGCGGAAATCAACGATGTGAACGAGTCCGCCGCATCCTACTGCGATAAAGCGGTGATGGCCATTGACGAAATGGAAAATGACTACGAAAAGGTTTTTGCCTATTACGATAACAATATGCTGAAGCGAACTTTGGCGGAAAAACAGGCGGTAAGCGAGTTTGAACGTGCCATGGAAAATGATGAATTCATTATCTATCTGCAACCTCAGGTGGATCGTACCGGCAAAATGGTGTCTGCAGAGGCATTAACCAGATGGAATCATCCAAAGAAGGGCATTATTATGCCGGATGAATATGTATCCGGATTTGAAAAAAGTGGGTTGATCCATCGCCTGGATCTTCGTATCTGGGAGAAAACCATTCGTTGTCTGAAAAAATGGGAGCGGCTGGGAATTAACGACATTAGCGTTTCCATAAATATTTCGCCAAAAGACTTTTTATACATTGATGTATTTCGGGAGATTGTTTCCCTTGTGGATATGTACAGCCTGGATGCGAAAAAATTGAATCTGGAAATCACCGAGTCGGTGTTCAGTTCCGAGGTTCATCGCAATTTGAAATTGATGGATCGCTTCCGAGACTACGGTTTTACCGTGGAATTGGACGATTTTGGAAGCGGTTTTTCCTCTTTGAACCTTTTGAAGAATATGAAGGTAGATGTGTTAAAACTGGACCGAGTCTTCCTTGAAGAAACAAAGGACAAAGAGCGTTCCGAGGCCATTTTGGATATGATTATCAAGTTGTCTAAAAAGCTGGGAATCCAGGTGGTTTGCGAGGGCGTTGAAACAAAAGAACAGTTGGATGGCCTGATAGAAATGGGCTGTGAGAAGTTTCAGGGATATTATTTCTCAAAGCCGATTTCAGTGGAAGAATTTGAAAGAACGTATTTAAACATAGGAGAGCAGTAAAACTATGAGAAGTGTGGGCATTTTATTACCGGTGTTTTCTTTGCCGTCAGAGTATGGCATCGGTTCCTTTGGAAAAGAGGCATATGAATTTATCGATTTTTGTAATGAATCCGGCATTGGCGCCTGGCAAATGTTGCCTCTTGGACCCACCGGTTATGGGGATTCTCCCTATCAGTCCTTTTCGGCCTTTGCCTGGAATCCTTATTATGTGGATATTGAGGAGTTGGTGAAGGAAGGTCTTTTAAAGGATTCTGAGGTGGCAGCACATAAGGTACCTGTGAATCAGGTGGATTATCTTGCTTTGTACAACACAAGATTTTCCTTGTTACATAAGGCGTTTCATCGATTTGATAAAAACAAAAATACAGAATACAGTGCCTTTGTCCGGGAAAATGCCTTTTGGCTCAAAGATTATGCCCTTTATATGGCCATAAAAGATGCTCATCATGGAAAATGTTTTACCACATGGGAAAAGGATTTGAAATTCCGAAAACCTATGGCCTTAACAAAAGCAAAACGATTATACAAAAAAGAAATTGAGTTTTACATGTTTGTGCAGTTTTATGCGGGAAAACAGTGGAATCAGATTCACAATTACGCCAGAAGCAGGGGAGTGAAGCTGATTGGAGATATTCCTTTTTATGTGGCCTACGATTCTGCGGATGTGTGGTGCAATCCGGGATATTTTCAGTTGGACGAGAACCTGGATATGGTTTCTGTGGCAGGTTGTCCTCCGGATGCCTTTTCTGAAGACGGTCAGCTGTGGGGGAATCCATTGTATCGCTGGGAGGTTCACAGAGAGGAACGATATAACTGGTGGATTACCAGAATCCGTCAAAATCTAATGGTCTATGACAAGTTAAGAATCGATCATTTCAGAGGGTTTGAATCCTATTATTCCATTCCGGGAGAAGATGATACCGCTAAAAACGGTCACTGGGTAAAAGGGCCGGGAGCGGAATTTTTTGACGTGGTGAATGAGGCCATTGTACATCCGGATATTATTGCGGAAGATCTTGGAATTTTAGGTCCGAAGGTCAGGGAACTTCTTGATTATACAGAATACCCGGGAATGAAGGTGCTGCAGTTTGCTTTTAACCATCTTGAGGAAAGCGCCTATTTACCGAAAAATCATGTGAAACACTGTGTGGTTTACACCGGAACCCATGACAATGACACCTTAAAAGGCTGGTATGAAAGCTTAAGTGATGAGGATTTGGAGTACTTATGCAGCGTTTTGGGTAAAAAGGTCACCTATGAAAGTGTGGCCTACGACATGATTGAACTGGCCATGGCTTCGGTGGCGGATATGGTGATTATTCCCATGGCAGATTTTTTGGCGCTGCCAAGCAGTGCACGTATTAACCAACCGTCCACCCTTGGGGAAAACTGGAAATGGAGAATGGATAAAAATGCCTTAAGCGATGAGCTTTCCGGGTGTATAAAGAACCTGCTTGCCACTTATGAAAGGTAATTGCGTTCCATTTTTAATTAGAGTAAAATAAGTTTGGGTGATAAAAATGTATGATGAATTAACAAAAGGTGACGTAGAAAAAATGGAAAAGGAAGTGGAACACCGAAAGCTGGTGCTTCGTAAACAGTTAATCGAAGAAGTGAAAGAGGCAAGAGCTCAAGGTGATTTAAGCGAGAACTTCGAGTATTACGCCGCAAAGAAAGCAAAGAATCAAAACGAAAGCAGAATCCGCTATCTGGAAAATATGATTAAAACAGCAAAAATTATTTCCGATGATTCTGCATCCGATGAAGTGGGAATTAACAATACGGTTACCATTTATGTGGAGGAAGATGACGTGGAGGAGACCTACCGCATCATTACCACCATCCGCGGAAACTCCTTAAAAGGCCTGATCAGTATTGACTCTCCTTTGGGAAAAGCATTACTTGGTCATAAGGTTGGAGACAAAGTTACCGTAACCGTAAATGAAAATTACAGCTACGATGTGGTGATAAGAAGCATCGACAAAACCAATGACGATAGCAATGACGAAATTAGAAAGTTCTGAAAGGTAGGGTAGTTTCATGGAGGAAAGTAAGACAACCAATGTTTTATTGGATAATGAACTGCAAATAAATCGTACCATAGGTAAGATTCTTTATGCAGGATGTCTTGTGGGCCCTGTGTTATTTTTGTTCACCAGACTTGGAGTTTTTGAGATAGATAAGCCTTTTTGCTTTATTTTTACTATCTACTCCGTGGTGGTGGGTGCCATTCAGACATTGCTTATTAAGAATAATAAATATCACAAGATTGCCAGATATTTCGGTATCTTCGCCCTGGAAATTATGATCGGTTTCTCCGCAACCAAGGTGAATATCGGTATTTATATTTCTCTTTGTTTTGCAGCTTTTTTAAGTGCATTATATGTAAATCTTGCCTACACAAGGTTTGTTACCGTAATCAGTTACTTGGTCATGGTAATCGCGCAGTATTTCCGCGCATTTGATGCAGAGAAATATGGATATCTGACAGATACCAAAGCAGAGTATTTTCAAGGTTATGTGGTGGGATTTACCATTGAATTTATCTTTGTTTATCTGATATGCCAGGCCATTGTAAAATATGAAAAATCCCTTTTGGAAAGCAAAGAACGGGAAGTTTCCGAACGTCTGGAAGCTCAGGAAGAGAACAAGGCTAAAAGTGATTTCCTTGCCCAGATGAGCCATGAAATCAGAACCCCAATCAATGCAGTACTTGGTATGAATGAAATCATCCTTCGGGAAACCAACCAGCCGGAAATTGAAGGCTATGCCATTACCATTAAAAATGCCGGAAAATCTCTTTTAAACATTGTAAATGAAATCCTTGATTTCTCCAAAATTCAGTCCGGTAAAATGGAAATCGTTCCGGTGGATTATGATTCCGCAGCCATGATTAAGGATTTAATTGAGCTTTACAGTGTGGCAGCTGTTTCCAAAGGCCTGGATTTTGAATATAACGTATGCGAGGAGTTGCCAAAAACCCTTTTTGGCGATGAATACCGTATTAAACAGGCGGCAGGTAACTTGATCAGTAACGCCATTAAATATACAGAAAAAGGTTTTATCAACCTTCAGGTTGATTATCAGAAAGAGGACAGCAAAGTAATTATTTCCGTTGTGGATTCCGGTATCGGAATCAAAACCGAAGATATTCCAAAGCTGTTCCAGAATTTTGGAAGATTGGACTTAAAGAAAAACCGTTCCATTCAAGGAACCGGACTTGGTCTTATGATTTCAAAACAGCTTGTGGAAATGATGGGTGGAACCCTTTGCGTTCAAAGTGTTTACGGGGAAGGATCCATTTTTACCATTACGGTTCCGCAGGAATGTAAATCTACAGATTGTGTGGGACAGTTCAAGGAAGAGATGAAGCGGCAGGAAGAAGAGTCCTATGCAGCGTCGAAGGGAGAGCGTCAATTGATAGCAGAAAATGCCAGAATTCTTATTGTAGATGACAATGATATGAATCTTCAGGTTGCAGCCAGCCTGTTAAAGAGAACCAAAGCCCATGTGGATTGTGTAACCTCAGGACAGGAATGTCTTTTGGCAGTGGAAGCTGAATTTTACGACTTAATTTTGCTTGATCACATGATGCCGGAAATGGACGGTATTGAAGTATTAAAGAGACTTCGTGGCGAAAAACCGTACATTGATGACAGAACCAAAGTTGTGGTTCTTACTGCCAATGCCATTGCCGGTGCAAAGGAGAATTACCTGAAAGAGGGATTTGATGATTATATTTCCAAACCAATTGCCATTGAAGAGCTAGAGAGGGTTTTAATGGAACATCTGCCTGCAGATAAAGTGAATATGGAAGAATCTGTGGAAGAGGACGCTGAGGTTATGGAATATCCGGATCTTTCTTCCTACGGTATTAATACGGAGCAGGGTGTAACCTTAATGGATGGAGATTTTGACGTATATATTGATATGGTCAAAGTATTCCACGCAGATTATCCGGTAAAACACGAAAAGATGAAAAAAGCACTTGAACAATCGGATATGGAGGCTTATGCTATAATGGTTCACGGTTTAAAGAGCAATGCCAGAACCTTAGGCGCCGCAGAGCTGGGAGAAATTGCCTACGATGAAGAGCTTAAGAGTAAAGCAGGGGATGCAGCCTATATTCAGAAGCACATGCCAATACTGGAGGCAGAGTGGGCAAAGGTAATTTCCGGTTTTGATGAGCTGTTTAAACTTACGGGAAATGAAGACGACGCAGACGGTACTGCGGAACTTCAGGTGGAAGTAACCGAAGGTCCGTTATCGGAGGATGAAATTTTTGACCGTATGCTTATTGTGCTGGCTTGTCTGGAAGGATTCCAGGAAGAGGAAGCCGTTGAAGCAATGAAAGAATTCCTGTCTCATCCACTGGAAGAGAAGATGAGAGAGGATTTAAACAATGCACTTTCCATGGTATCACAGTTTGACTATGATGGTGCAATTCAAGCCTTAGGCGATTATTTGCCGGCAAAATAGATGTATGTATAGAAGGGACGAACTATGGACAACAAGAGAAAAGTTTTGTTGATTGCTACAGGGGGAACAATAGCGTCAACACAGTCTGAAAACGGTTTAAAACCGGGAATTTCTTCCGATGAAATTTTAAAATTCATTCCGGAAGTGACAGAATACGCCGTAGTGGATGCCATATCGGTGTGCGCTGTGGACAGTACCAACATGAAACCGGAAATCTGGAAGAAAATCGTTGCAACCATTAAGGAAAACTATTTTAACTACGACGGTATTGTAATTGCGCATGGTACAGACACCATGGCATATACAGCGGCAGCCTTATCCTATCTGATTCAGAATTCGGATAAGCCAATTGTTCTTACCGGTTCACAAAAACCAATCGAACTGGAAAACACCGATGGAAGAACCAACCTTATGGATGCCATTATTTATGCAGCAGATCCCAAATCACAGGGAGTCACCATTGTATTTAACGGAAAAGTCATTGCAGGAACAAGAGCCAAAAAGGTTCGCTCAAAGAGTTACAATGCCTTTGACAGCATTGACTTCCCATTTTTAGCACAGATTCAGGGCAATCAGATTATGAGATACATCCCAATGATTCCTTACGAGGAACCGGTGCGATTCTACGAGAGTCTGGATGAAAAAATCTATCTTATGAAATTGATCCCGGGTATGAATGTCTACGCTCTGGAAGAAATCTTCCAGTACTATGATGCCATTATCGTGGAAAGCTTTGGAGTTGGAGGTATTCCGGATTCCATTTCAGACAGTTTTTATGAATTCCATGAAAAATATCCGGAAACCATTATTATTATGTGTACCCAGGTGGCTCACGAAGGAAGCGATATGACAGTATACGAAGTCGGTCAGAAAATCAAAGAAGACTGTCATTTCCTTGAATCCTATGATATGACTCTGGAATCCGTCATTGCCAAAACCATGTGGATGCTTGGTAATTACGAGGTTACAAGTGACAACGAGGAAGATATTTTCTATAAACATATTAACTACGATCTGGTGTTTGGAAAAAACAGACAGGCGAATTAAAAATAAAGTTGCTGCTATAAGCTTAGCAGCAACTTTACTAATTTATCGTTATCTTTTGGATTCATAAAGCAGAAGCGAATGTAGCGGTGTTCCATAAAAGGGAAAGTGCTACAGTCACGAATCATCAGCCCTTTCTTAATGCAGGCGTCAAATATGTCTGCAGAGGTTAGGTGAGGGTCTAAGATTTTTAAAAGAATAAAATTGGCAGAAGGCGGATAGGCCTTGTATTGTTTACTCTTTTGGAAAATCTTGTAAATACGCTGTTGTTCCTTGTGAATCAACTGGGCAGTTTCTTCCCGGTAGTCGGTATCACGGTACATTACGGTTCCGGCCAGTTCGGCAATGGAGTTTACGCACCATGGATACTGGTTTTTGGCTATGGTCTCCAGGAGTTTCTGGTTGGAGGTGATGGCATAGCCAAGGCGAAGTCCGGGAGAGGCGAAGAATTTGGAAACCCCTCGAAGAACAATGAAATTGTCGTATTTATAGCTTAATGAGACACTGGAAACACTGATTTTTGGTGGTGCAAACTCCACGTAAGTCTCATCGATCATTACAAAAATATTCTTTTCCTTGCACATGGAAATAATGGATTCCATTTGGCTTGTGGTGATGTGGCTTGAAGTAGGATTGTTGGGATTACAAAGGATAAAAAGATCGTAATCACTGGCTAAGGTATCCTTCAATTCATCTAACCGTATTTCAAAATTGTCTTCTTCGTGCAAACGGAAATAATCCACTTCACCGCCGGAAAACTTAACTCCCTTTTCGTATTCGGAATAGGTGGGAGATAAAAGAAGTGCTTTCTTAGGTGCAAGATAGGCGGTCATAATGCCAATTAATTCTGTGGAACCATTGCCGATGGCTACAAAGTTTGGGGAGACATTGCAATAGGAGGCAATGCTTTCCTTTAAAACCGTGTAGTCCCTGTCAGGGTAAGTGGTAATGGTGTCAATGTTTTTGATTAATTCCTTTCGGACCAAAGGGGAAATGCCAAGTGGATTTACATTGGCTGCAAAGTTAATAATCTTTTCCCTTGGGATGCCGTATTTCTTTTCAATAAGTTCCAAATCACTTCCGTGAAAGGCCTTCTTATTCTTCATTTCTTAATGCTTCCTTTCCATGCAAACAGTTGCATGTCATTTGTAAATTGATTATAATTATTATAACAATAACTACAGAAAAATCAACAAAAGCAAAGGATGAGGCATGCGCAGACGAATGCAGGAATTGGCTGCAGGTGTGTATGAGAAAGAAGGACCTAAGCTGGTTCTTTCAAAAGAACGGATAGAGCTCTCTTTTATGGAGGGGGAAACGTTAGAAGGAAGCTTTGAAATTAACAGTACCAATCAGGTTTTGATGCGTGGAATCGTATATTCCGATAACCCAAGAATGGTGGTGAAAGAAGCCGAGTTTTCAGGCACAACTGCACAGATTGATTATAAATTTGATACCGAAGGATTAGTTGAAGGAGATATTCAGAAAGGCAGCTTTTTTATTATCTGCAATAAGAATGAATATTCTCTTTCTTTTGTGGTATCTACAAAAGGACCGGTATTAAAGCTGCGTGACTGTGAAATCGATTCTTTGGATGCTTTTTGCGCCTATGCCAAAGAGGATTACAAAGGGGCCTATCAGGCTTTTGTCAGTGATAGTTTTGTATATTGCCTGAAGAAAGAACAAAAGGAGATTCCTTTTATGCGACGGGTGCTTGCCTACGAGGGAGCACCGCTTTCTAATTTGGAGGAATTTCTTGTTTCCACCGGTAAAAAGAAGCCGGTTCACTATTCCTGTAATTATCAGCCAAAGACCTATGAGGGGATTGTGGAAGATTTAAGAGAGGTGATTGAAGTCACCAAAGACGGCTGGGGCTATAGCCACATTGAGGTCAGTAGTGACGCAGAGTTTTTGGTGTTGCAGTCAAATGTGTATAATACAGAGGATTTTATCGGGTATAGCTGCAGCATACCGTTTTTTATCTGTGTAGAGAAGCTTCACGCCGGAATGAATTACGGACGAATTAAGATCAGTGCAGGCAAAGAGGAGTTTTCCTTTGATATTTGCTGCAGTAAGCCATATCAATTGTCCGATGGGGCAAAAGAGCGACAGGATATGAAAAGCACCCTATGGGAGTTGACTTCGCTGTTGGTGGATTATCAGATTAAAAAAGTGATGCCGGCCAGCTGGGCTGCAGAAACGTTGATGAAGATAGAGCACCTTTTGGCTATGAATGAGGGGAATTCACTGTTTTGGATTGCCAAGGCCCAGGTGTTGATTATGAGTTCCAGATCCCAGGAGGCTCAGTGGATTTTGGATCATGCAAAGAAGGTAAAAGAAAACAAATTGTCCCTGGAGTATGCATATTATTTGTACGTTACAACACTTTTGAACCATGACAAGATATATGTGCATCGTGTGGCAGAAGAAATCAGAGAGATTTATTTGCGAGACAGGGAGAGTGATGCGCTGTTTTGGATGATGCTTCAAATCGGAGAGGCTTTTGAAAACAGCAGAGCAAGAAAGTATCAGGCCATAAAGCGTCATTGCCAAAACGGCAGTGCGTCTCCGGTATTTTATGCTGAGGCCTTTGAACTTTTAATGGAACGACCGGAGTTGCTGGAGGATTTTGGCGACTTTGAAGTGAAGATTCTTAATTTCGGGTTCAAAAAAGGACTTCTTACCAAGAAACTTGGACTTTATATGGTATCGGTGGTTGGCTTTTCCAAGCATTATTATCCGCTGATGACAAGGATTTTGGAATATTTTTATAACACTTATCAGGGAGAGGATTTCCTGGAAGCCTTGTGTATGCATTTTATCGGCAGGGGAAGATACGGCAAGAGTGAATTTCGTTACTACGAGCTGGCTGTAGAGGCCGGAATGATGATTCACGGGTTGTATGAGGCCTTTATTATTTCCGCCTATAATGCGGGAATTCATGAATATCCAAAGATGGTGCAGTATTATTTCCAGTATAAAACCAATTTGTCCTATAAATACAAGGCGTTTATTTATGCGGGAATTATTCAAAATAAAGAAAAACAGCAGAAGCTTTATGAGAGTTGTAAACAGGAAATGGAAGAATTTGCCTATGAGCAGCTGAATTTGGGTCATATGAACGAGCATTTGGCTGTGATCTACAGTTTGTATCTAAGTGAAGTGACCTTGACCCATGAAATGGCTAAAAATCTGGCTCCGCTATTATACGTACACAAGCTGACGGTGGAAGATAAAAACCTTGCAAGGGTGGTTGTGGTGCACAGACAGCTGAAGAAGATTTCCACCTATCCGATTATTAACGGAGTGGCTTATTTTCCGATTTATGCCAAAGATCGGGTCATTGGATTTGAGGACTTTTTGCAGCAACGCTACATTAAGAGCGTGGATTATGATTTACAGCTGCTTTTAACCGCAGATGCCCTTACCAAAAAGTGCTTAAAACTGGCACCGGAGCAGATGCCTTATCTTATACATTTCTACGATTATGACAAGATGAATGAAAAGCAACTGGATTTGATGTCGGAAAATGAGCTTGGCTATTTGAATATTTTATTGTCTTCGGATGTGATTGAGGATGAGTTTAAAAAATGTATCCGTCCGGCGTTGATTGGTTTTTACCATGATACGGGACGTACGGAACTTCTGGATGAATATCTAAGGTCCATGGAGTTTGACGGATTGACCCAGAACATGAGAATTCTGGCCTGTGAGCTTTTAATTGAGCGGGGATTTTTTGAGCGGGCCTTTGTGGTAATGGTGTCCTATGGATGCAACATGATTACCGCCTCTTATCTTTTAACTCTTTGTTGCAGCATGATTGAGGAGTTGGAGTACGAAGAGGACGATTATTTACTTGGCCTTTGTATTTTAGTATTTAAACGGCATAAGTTTAATGAGGTATTGTTAAAATATCTTTCAAAATATATGTATGGCTCCACCAAAAGCCTTTACGATTTGTGGCTTGAGACAAGGGATTTTGGTATTGATACCTTTGAACTGGAGGAGCGTTTGCTGGTACAGATGATGTATACGGAAAAATTTGTACCAAACAGTCAGGAGATTCTTAGTTCTTACATGAAGGCGGGAGGAAAGAAACTGGTGTTAGACGCCTACATTTCCTACTTTGCATATCAGTATTTTGTAAAAGAGTCCATGGCCAACACACTGGCAATGCAGCAGATATACGATATGGAAAAAAGGGAAGATCGGCTTTTTGACTGTCTGAAGCTGGCCCTTTTAAAATGGCTTTTGGAAACAGAAAGTAAGGACTATGAAACCATGAAAAAGTTGTACGACGAATTTATTTTAGACGGTTATCGCTTTGAATTCTTCGGACAGCTTCCAAAAGAAGTGACGGTGGATTTCCCGCGAAACGGCAAGGTGATTATTGAATACCGTACCGGGGAAAACGCCACAGTTTACATTCGATCCAAGCATTCTGATTACTTCAACAAAATGCAGGACGACTATAAAACCGAGAAAATGGAACAGATGTATGACGGTATTTTTGTAAAAGAGGCAACACTTTTTTACGGTGATACCCTGCAATATTACATCAGTGAATTACAAAATAACAGACAGGTCATTATGACCAGTGGGCAGGTTGCCAATCGAGAAATTGCAAACAGAAGCGCAAAATCCAGATACGATAAAATCAATGCGCTGATTATTGCAGAGACCTTAGGGGAGCATCGCAGCTTTGAAAAGGGACTGGAAAAGTACGACAGAGAGTTGGCCCTTGCCAAGAAGGAGTTTAAATGGACGAAATAACCGTGTTTGGTTTGGACCTTGGAGAATATTACAGTCAGATCAGTTATTACAGAGAATCCATGGAGGATGCCAAGTCCATCAGTTTACAGCTTGGAAGCAAATCCTATCTGATTCCCACGGTGGTGGCCAAAAGGGAAGAAAATCTGAAATGGTACGTTGGCCAGGAAGCAATGGAAGAGCGGCAAAAGGTAGAGGGATTTTTGTCTGCTGCCTTTGGCAACAATAAGGTTACGGTGAACCGGGAAGAGGTGGAAGCCAAGGAACTGTTACTTTTGTTTTTGCGCAGAATCTTTTCCATGGCAGCAAGTGTGGGACTGGACAAGGAACGGGACTATTTTGTAATCTGCCTTGAAAAGGTCACCGGTGACAACGTAAAGGTGCTGGAAGGAATCATGGAAGAGCTGGGCTTTAGCCTATCTCATGTGAAAATCTGCGATAGAAAAGAAGCGTTTTGTCACTATATTATGAAGCAGGAAGCCAAGTTGCGACTTCATGATGTTTTGCTTTTGGACTATTGGAAAAACAGTTTTCAAGGCTATTTACTGCACACGGATACCAAGTTTTCACCCCATGTAATTTCGGTGGAGGAGTTGTACAGTGACGGCATTTCGGAAATTTTCGATAAAAAGCAGTTTACCAAAGAGGAGTACCTGATTCATAAGGATACGGTTTTAAACCGGGCCCTGGATGAATACCTGGGTAAAAGGATTATTTCTTCCTGCTACCTGGTTGGAGATGGCTTTGAAGGTTCCTGGATGAATCACTCTTTAAGCAGATTGTGTACGGGACGTAGGGCCTTTCTTGGTATGAACCTATACACGAAAGGAGCCTGCTTTTACGGCATGTCCAAAAGTATGGAGCAGGGAATACCGGATTTTGTATACCTTGGAGGGGAGAACCTTTTATACAATGTGTGTATGAAGGTGTACCACAAGGGAGAATATATTTATAAAACATTGATTAATGCAGGATTGAACTGGCAGGATGCCAAGGGAAGTGCGGAAGTGATTTTAGCGGGAGAGGAAGATCCCAGCATAGAAATTGTCTGCAAGTCCATGAATCAGGGAGAAGATAAGAAAATGGATTGCATCCTGGATCAGTTGAACGTGCGCCCTGATAAAACCACCAGGTTGCACATTGATGCCTACGCCAGTTCCTGTAATCGTATTGTAATCAGTGTAAAAACAACGGGATTTGGTATGATTGTCAAAGATGAACCAATGAATTGGCAATTTACCATTCGACTGTAAGGAGGAAAGAAAGTGTCACAGGTAATTTTATGCCCGGTTATGATGGCAAAAAAACCATATCATTTAAAAAGTATCGACCTTTATTTTTACTCCTTTGAGGAAATTGTATATTACTATTATCATCATGAAATATTAATCGATCAGTCCCTGATGAATGAGGAGTTTGCCACCTGGGTAAAAGAGGAACTGGATCAGCCGGTGATTGCCAGCAAGCTTCATCAGCTCATTGCGGGAAAAAGTACCATTACCATGTTTTTGGAGGCAATTTTATCTTCGGTGAACACCCTGGAAGAAGAGGAAAAACAGGAATTTTTATCAAGAATTGCCGGCATGGAAGATAAAAATCAGTTGGAGCGGCGAAAGGTTTTGGCCGATCAGCTTATGGAGCGTGAAAAATACGAGGCTGCCATTGTGGAATATCGAAGAATCATTGAAGGCAGAGAAAACACGGTGCGCCAGCCCGAACTTTTTGCCCATGTGTGGCATAACTTAGGCTGCGCTTATGGAAGATTGATGCTTCTTGAACAGGCCATGGAATGTTTTAAAACGTCCTATGGTTATGCCCAGCTGCCGGAGACTTTAGATGCGGTGCGGTTTCTGTTAAAGCTTACCGATGCAGATGAGAAAAGCACTTCGGTGGAAGAGGATCAGTATTTAAATCTTCTGGAAAACAATGACAGTGAAAAGAGAGAAATTCGTCATAGGCAACTGGAACAGCGAATGAAAGAATACTTAAGGAGTACAAATTAATGGGATTATTCAGTTTCTTTCGAAGACGTAAAGAAGAAAAGAAGTTAGAAGAAGTTGTATCAAAATATGAGCCGGAGAGTTTTTTTACCGGGAATAAAAGGGACGAGGCCGCCATCAAACGGTATCTTTTACAGCAGTGTGAAACCCTTGCAAATGTATCTACGGACTATATGAATGCCAAAGATGAATACGAGGTGATCACCAGCTATTTAAACGACATTCAAACCATTGAAAACATGGATGAAGCGGATCGGATGAAGCTTTCGGATGTGGCCGGAAACATTATGAATCTGGAGGAGAACACCAAGTACCTTCAGGACAAGGTGAAACGTCTTCCGGACTCCCAGTACGCCATGCTGGATTCCAACAAAGATGAAATGCCAAAGGCTATTTCCCGTTTAAAAGAAAATGAAAATTCCAGAGATATTATGAAAAAGGACATGGACTATCTGGAGGGAGAAAAGCTGGAATGGTCCTATGAAAAGTCCCTGATCAAAGACGAACAAAAGAAATTAAAAACCGCATGTATTGTGATTCTTGTGATGGAAGCCATGCTGATGATTGGTTTTCTTGCCTTTTTTATGGTGGAAGAAACCATGATTTATAACATTATTGTAATTGTAATGCTTGTGATTGCCCTGCTTTTACTTCTGGTACTGATCCGCATTATGAACAACAGCCGTGATATCAAACAATGCCTTGTAAATTACAATAAAGCTGTCAGCGTGCAAAATACCATAAAAATCCGTTTTATCAATGTGGCCAATGCCTGCGATTACGCCTATGAAAAGTATCATTGCCGCAACGCAAGAGAACTTTCAAGAGATTGGGAATTGTATCTGGAAACGGTAAAAGAGCGTGAAAAACTGGCCAATGCCAATGACGATTTGTCCTACTATAAAAAGAGTTTGATCAGTCTGCTTCGGACCTATCGACTGTACGATGCCCAGATTTGGCCTAATCAGGCAGCTGCTCTTGTGGATAAAAAGGAAATGGTGGAAGTGAAGCATGCCCTTTTGGAACGTAGAACCAAAATACGAAATCGTATGGAAAAGGCTTATCAGGACATGCGGGACACCAAGGACATTGTGACAAGAACTTCCGGAGAACACCATATTTTTACCCCGGAAATGCAGGGGATTTTAGATTCTGTAGAAAAAATATTGAAATAGTTATGTGAAGTGTTATAATGAAGCACGGATGGTATTTGAAACCCGAAAGGAAAGTAGAAACTGTACCGTAAAATTTGACGAAATGGTTGCGCTATAATTGCGCCTATTTTTTGTGGGACAGTTTTCATCCAAATAAGATATAACGATGAAGTTTTTAGGAGGATAATATGCAATTAGTAACAACCATTCAGGAAGTTCGAGACATTGTAAAACAATGGAAGAAAGAAGATTTAACCGTAGGATTTGTTCCTACCATGGGATATTTGCATGAGGGTCACGCTAGCCTTATGAAGGAAGCAAGAAAGAGAGACGACAAGGTTGTAGTTTCTGTTTTTGTTAACCCAATGCAGTTTGGACCAAGTGAAGATTTGGATTCCTACCCAAGAGATATCAATGCAGATTCTAAATTGTGTGAAGAGATGGGAGTTGACTTGATTTTCCATCCGGAACCATCAGAGATGTATCACGATGATTTTTGTTCTTTTACGGATATCAACGGATTATCCAATCATTTATGCGGATTATCAAGACCGATTCATTTCCGCGGAGTATGCACCGTTTTAAATAAATTATTTAATATTGTTATGCCGGATCGCGCTTATTTTGGACAGAAGGATGCGCAGCAGGCAGCCATTGTAAAACAGTTTGTGAAGGATTTGAACCTTCCTTTGGAAATTGTTCGTTGCCCGATTATTCGTGAGGCAGACGGACTTGCAAAGAGTTCCAGAAATACTTACCTTTCTGCAGAAGAAAGAAAGGCAGCCCTTATTTTATCCAAGGCAATTTTCCTTGGTCAGGAGTTGGTAGAAAAGGGTGAAACCTCTGCGAAAAAGGTAACAGATCAGATGACAGACTTAATTAAAACCGAACCACTTGCTGACATTGAATATGTAACAGCAGTAAACGGTTTAACCATGGAAGAAGTTGACGAAATTAAAGATCCTACCCTTGTAGCCATTGCAGTTCGTATTGGTAAAACAAGATTGATCGATAATTTTGTCGTTGAAAAATAGGAGGTTTTTATGCTGAAAGGCAAAACCATTGTTATTGGAGTAACCGGAAGTATTGCAGCTTATAAAATTGCATCATTATGTAGTCAATTGGTAAAAATGGAAGCGGATGTGCATGTGCTTATGACCCAAAATGCCACCAATTTCATTAATCCAATTACCTTTGAAACATTGACTTCCAATAAATGTATTGTAGATACCTTTGATCGGAATTTTTCCTTTGAGGTGGAACATGTGTCCCTTGGAAAGAAGGCAGACATTATGTTGATTGCACCTGCAAGCGCCAATGTAATCGGAAAGATTGCAGGGGGAATTGCAGATGATATGTTAACCACCACGGTACTTGCCTGTAAGGCGCCGGTTTATATTGCGCCTACCATGAACACCACCATGTACGAAAATGGAATTGTTCAGGATAATTTAGAGAAGTTAAAGAAATTCGGATACCACATTATAGATCCAAGTTGCGGACGACTGGCCTGCAAGGATGTGGGGGCAGGTAAGATGCCGGAGCCTGAGGAATTGTTACAGTATATTTTAAAAGAAGTTGCCTTTGAAAAGGATATGGCGGGAAAGAAGGTTTTGATTACTGCAGGACCTACTCTTGAGGCCATTGATCCGGTGCGTTTTATATCCAATCATTCCACAGGAAAGATGGGATATGCCCTGGCAAAAGACGCAATGCTTCGAGGAGCTGAGGTAACACTGGTTTTGGGACCTTCCAATTTAAAACCGCTGCCGTTTGTAAAAACGGTACATGTACAATCTGCACAGGATATGGCGGATGCTGTTTTGGAAGTAAGTGACAATATGGACATTTGTGTTTTATCTGCTGCAGTGGCAGATTATACGCCAATGCATGTTGCCAAGGAAAAGATGAAGAAGTCCGGGGACGGAGCTGTTTTGGAGTTGAAAAATACCGTGGATATTTTGAAAACCCTTGGGGAAAGAAAAATAGACGGTCAAATATTAGTTGGTTTTTGTATGGAGACGGAAGACTTGATTCATCGTGCACAGGGAAAGCTGGAACGGAAAAATGCAGATTATATTGTGGCCAACAGTCTTAGAACAAAAGGGGCCGGGTTTGGAACAGATACCAACGTGGTTACCATTATTGATAAGCACATGGTAAAAGAATTGCCTCTTTTGACAAAAGAACAGGTTGCCCATGAGATTTTTGATGTTGTATTAAAATAAAACGGGTTTATGGAGTATATTCATAAGAAGGTTAGAAAATGTTTTTCTAACCTTCTTTTTGCGTTCAGTTAACCTTCACATTGGATGGGTAGTATAAATTCATAACAAAGAGGAAACACCAATGTGGAGGAGACAGTATGGCACAGGAAGTTTTTAAGAGAATTGAAAAGAAATATCTTATAAATAAGCAGCAATACCATCAGCTTTTGGATAGGATGAAGGATTATGTTGTGGAAGATAAATACAGCAATTACACCATTCGAAACATTTATTTTGACACCGACAACGACGAATTGATTCGTACTTCCATCGATAAGCCGGTCTACAAAGAGAAGTTCCGGGTTCGATGCTACAATCAGCCGGATGAAAATTCGGATATCTTTCTTGAAATCAAAAAGAAGTTTGACGGTGTGGTCTATAAAAGAAGGGTTGTAATACCGTTTCATCAGGTAGAAAGCTTTTTGTCAAATCCACAAATCGGAGATCAGAATCCTCAGATTCAGCAGGAAATTGCGTATGTTTTACAACATTATAACTTAAAACCAAGGTTATATCTGGCATACGATCGTGTAGCTTTTCATGGAATTGAAGACAAAAATTTCAGAATCACTTTTGACACCAACATTCGAAGCCGCAGAAGCAATTTGAGCTTAACTTGCGATGACAATGTAAAAAATCTATTGAAACCGGATGAGGTGTTAATGGAAGTAAAAATTCCGGGAGCATTTCCACTTTGGTTTTCACAGATATTAACATCACTTGGTATTACCAATGTCTCATTTTCCAAATATGGAATGATTTATAAAAACGAATTGGCACAACAGGGAGGAAAAATATATGCAGGAATTATTGAGCGCACTAACAACACAGGCAACAACGTCAACCGACAGTCAGACCGCCTTCGTCTACGTGGTGGTGGCAGGAATACTTGGTCTTTTGGTTTCCATCACGTATCTTAAAACCAGCGATCAGCACTCCGTTAATTTCGCAAGAACCTTGATTATTTTACCGATGCTGGTATGTGTGGTAATTCTTATGGTCAACGGTAATCTTGGAACCAGCGTGGCAATTTTAGGAGCCTTTGGACTTGTTCGTTTCCGTTCCTTGCAGGGAAACAGCAGGGATATTGCCTACATCTTTTTTGCCATGGTTACTGGCCTTACCTGTAGCGTGGGATATCTTGTTTTTGCAACGGGAATCGTGCTTTTAATCTGTGTGATTTCTTTTGCCCTGTATCTGACAGGATACGGAGAGAAAAAGCATGAGGTAAAAGATTTACGTGTCACTATTCCTGAGAACCTGGATTATACCACAATCTTTGATGATTTATTTGCAACCTACACCAAAAAGCATAGCTTATACAGGGTAAAAACCACCAACATGGGCAGTTTGTATGAACTTAGCTATCATATTCAGGAGATTGACGAAGGAAGGGAGAAAGAATTTATGGACGCCATTCGTACCAGAAACGGCAATCTCACCGTAATCTGCGGAAGAATTTCCAAAGGGGAAGAATTATAGGCGCTATGATATGGATTAATCGGGGTATATTTGATAAAATATAGATACGATTTGATCATGGAAGAACATAACAGCACGAATGTCCGGATGCATTTCGTGCTGTTATTTTTTGTATTAGGAGGAGAGTACATGGCAAAATATGTAATGGCGTTGGACCAGGGAACCACCAGTTCCAGATGTATTTTATTTAATGAAAAGGGGGAAATTGTCAGCGTTGCGGGTAAGGAATTTTCTCAAATCTATCCAAATCCCGGCTGGGTAGAACACGATCCCAAGGAAATATGGGCTTCTCAGCTTTCCGTTGCCATTGAAAGCATGGCAAAGGCAGGGGCGAAGGCAGAGGATATTGTTTCCATCGGAATTACCAATCAAAGGGAGACCACGGTGATCTGGGACAGAGAAAGCGGAGAGCCGATTTATAATGCCATTGTGTGGCAGTGTCGAAGAACGGCAGATCAAATGGAGCATATCAAAAAAGACGGTATGGATCAGGTGATTCGTGAAAAAACCGGCTTGATTGTGGATCCTTATTTTTCCGCCACAAAGATTCAATGGATTTTGGACCATGTAAAAGGTGCAAGACAAAAGGCAGAAAACGGCCAGCTTTGTTTTGGAACCATTGACTCCTGGCTGATGTACAATTTATCCGGTAAAAAGATTCACGCAACGGATTACACCAATGCGTCAAGAACCATGTTGTTTGACATTCATAATCTTTGTTTTGATGATGAATTGCTTCAGTATTTTCATATACCAAAAAGTATGATGCCACAGGTTCATGCGTCCAGTTATGTGTACGGACATACCGATCCATCGGTGTTTGGAGGAAGTATTCCAATTGCCGGAGTGGCCGGTGACCAGCAGGCAGCCCTTTTTGGTCAGAATTGTTTTCATAAAGGGGATGTGAAAAACACATACGGAACCGGATGTTTCCTTTTGATGAATACCGGGAAGGAGGCCATTTTATCCAAGGCAGGTTTGGTGACCACCATTGCAGCCTCCATTGAAGAGGGCAAGGCCGATTATGCTCTTGAGGGCAGCGTTTTTGTGGCAGGTGCTGCAATCCAGTGGCTTCGAGACGGCCTTCGTATGTTGAAGGATGCTCCATCATCTTATGATTATGCAACTGCAGTAAAAGATACCCACGGCGTATATGTGGTTCCTACCTTTGCGGGATTTGGTGCGCCTTATTGGGTGCCGGAAGCAAGGGGCAGTATTTTTGGATTGACAAGAGGCTGTAATAAGGAGCATTTTGTAAGGGCTACCTTGGAATCTTTGGCATATCAGACTTATGATGTAATCAAAGCCATGGAAGAAGATGCAGGAGTGAAACTCTCCTGTTTAAAGGTGGACGGAGGAGCTGCCGCCAACGATTTTATCATGCAATTTCAATCCGATGTGTTAGGATGTGAGGTGCATCGCCCACGGTGCATTGAAAGTACCGCTCTTGGAGCCGCTTATCTTGCAGGGCTGGCGGTAGGCTATTTTAAGGATCTTGATGAAATCAAAGAAAACTGGCATCTGGAAAAGACCTTTATGCCAATGCTTCCAAAAGCAGAGGTGGAAAAGAAGATTAGAGGATGGGAACGTGCAGTGAAAGCCACCTTGGCATGGGCTGAGGATGAGGATTAGTTGAAAAGAAAAAGTACTTGTTATATAATACAAAACAGTGAAGAATAGAAAGGACAATATTATGGAAATCAGAACAAGATACGCACCAAGTCCAACAGGAAAGATGCATGTGGGAAACTTGAGATCTGCGTTATATGAATTTTTAATTGCAAAGCATGAGGACGGAACTTTTATGCTTCGTATTGAAGATACAGATCAGGAGCGTTTCGTAGAAGGAGCAACCGAAATCATTTATCATACATTGGAAAAGACCGGATTGGTTCATGACGAAGGTCCTGACAAAGACGGCGGCTATGGCCCATACGTTCAGAGTGAACGTATGAAGACCGGTATTTACATGAAATATGCAAAACAGTTGGTGGATCAGGGACAGGCTTATTATTGTTTCTGCGACAAATGTCGTTTGGAATCCTTAAAGAAAAGCGTTGTAGACGGAAAAGAGATCACTGTTTACGATAAACATTGTCTTTCCCTTTCCAAAGAAGAAGTGGAAAAGAATCTGGCAGAAGGAAAGCCTTTTGTTATCAGACAGAACAATCCCACTGAGGGAACCACAACCTTCCATGACGAATTGTACGGAGATATTACCGTAGATAACAGCGAACTGGATGATATGATTTTAATTAAATCCGACGGATATCCAACTTACAATTTTGCCAACGTTGTGGACGACCATACCATGAACATTACCCATGTGGTACGTGGAAATGAGTACTTATCCTCATCACCGAAATACAATCGTCTTTATGAGGCGTTTGGATGGGAGGTCCCAACCTACATTCATTTACCTTTGATTACCGATGAGAATCATAAGAAGTTAAGCAAACGTAGCGGACATGCTTCTTTTGAGGATTTATTGGAGCAGGGATTTTTACCGGAAGCAGTGGTGAACTACATTGCTCTTCTTGGATGGAGTCCTGAAGATAACAGAGAGATTTTCTCTTTGGATGAATTGATCAAAGAATTTGACTATCACAGAATCAGTAAATCACCTGCAGTATTTGACATTCAGAAACTTCGCTGGATGAACGGTGAATACTTTAAAGCCATGGACAGTGAGAAGTTCTATGAACTTGCACTTCCATACATTAAAGAAGTAATTACAAAGGACATTGATCTTAAGAAGGTGGCAGCTATGGTTCAGACCAGAATCGAAACCTTCCTTGACATTAAAGATCACATTGATTTCTTTGAAGCACTTCCGGAATATGATATTGCAATGTACACACATAAGAAAATGAAAACCAATGCAGAAACATCTCTTCAGGTGTTAAAGGATGTTCTTCCGTTACTTGAAAAACAGGAAGACTATGAAAATGACGCATTGTATGAAATGTTGTGTGGCTATATTAAAGAGAATGGCTACAAGAACGGCTATGTAATGTGGCCAATCAGAACTGCAGTATCCGGTAAACAGATGACACCGGGCGGAGCAACAGAGTTAATGAGTCTTCTTGGAAAAGATGAGACCATTGTACGTATTAAGAAAGGTATTGAATTGCTTGAATCAGCTGAATCCTAAGCAATTGGAAGCGGTATTGCACAAGCAGGGTCCCCTGCTTGTGATAGCGCCTCCGGGAAGTGGTAAGACCTATACCATTTGCCATAGAATCAAGGCGCTAAGAAGTGCGGGGGTAGAAGCTGAGAAGATTTGCGTTTTAACTTTTACCAAGGCGGCCACCTTATCCATGCAAACCCGTTATCAGAACTTGATGGGGTACCGGGATTTGGTTTATTTTGGTACGATACACGCCCTTTGTTATGCTATTTTATCCGATTCCAATGTAAAGAAACCAATTCACATTCTCAGTGAATTGTCCAAAACACAACTGGTGAAACGGTTGTATCATGAATTATTTCCAAAAGAAAAAATTACAGAAGATATTATTTTGGACCTGTGTAAAGGGTTCTCTTATTTGAGTGCAAAAAAAGAAACGGGAGAAGGAGAGGAAGGCAGGCTTTATCAGGCCTTTTTAAAGGCCAAGGAGAAGGAAAAGGTGATGGACCTGGACGATTTGCTGTTAAAGACCTTAGAACTTTTAAATCAGGAGGAAGAGGTGCTTAAAAAGTGGCAACAAAGGTTTTCTTACTTTCTTGTGGATGAGTTCCAGGATGTGAACAGGTTGCAACTGGAGATTTTGTTTTTGCTTTCCAAAAAAGAGAAAAACATTATGGCGGTAGGAGATGACGACCAGTCGATCTATGGTTTTCGTGGTTCGGTTCCCGGGATTTTTAAGTTATTTGAGGAAGAGTATCAAGACTTAAAAAAGGTATTTCTGGATTTAAATTATCGAAGCTTTGACGAAATCATTGAATGCGGTCAAAGGTGTATTTCAAGGAACAAGGATCGCTACGAGAAAACGGTGTTTGGGATTTTGCAAAAAGGTGGAAGAATCCTCTATAAGAATTATCAGAAAGAGACAGAGCAGATTCGAGAGATGGTGCAGGTGATCAATAAAAAGGAGCTTGGAAAGGTGGCTGTTTTATTTCGCACCAACGGGTTAAAACAGCGCTTTTTGTTTCTTTGTAAAAAAGAAGGCCTGGTGATTGGGGGTAGTAAAAGACTGGAGTATGCAAAGGAGGTACTGGAAGATCTTGGAGCTTATTGTAATCTGGTGCTTGGGGAAAACATGGAAACTTCCTTGGTGAGAATCTTAAACAAACCAAATAGAAATCTTGGAAGATTTTATATTACAGAAATAAATAAAGATTTAAGTAATTGGATAAATATGTGTTATTCTTGTGGCGAACGGGAGCAGGCAAAAACCATCTTCCGATTAAATAAAGATTTAAATAATTTGAGACAATGGAAACCGGTACTTGGAATTCAGTATCTTTTTAAGGGAATGGGTTATGACAGTTATGCCACTTCCCTTGGGAAAACGTATGGCCTTTTGGAGCAGGAGCAGGAAGGGATTTTAAAAGATATTGCAGGTTTGGTGGAAGATTGTGAAAGCTGGGAAGAAGCCAAATCAAGATTAAGAGAAGAGAACCTTTCATTCCGGCAAGAGGTGGCGGATGAAAAAATATCCTGTATCACCATGCATGGGGCTAAGGGTTTAGAATACGATACGGTGTTCATTCCATACCTAAATGATGGGATTATTCCAAGCAGACACGGCATATCAATGGAAGAGGAGCGACGACTGTTTTATGTGGCCATTACCAGGGCCAAAAAGAATCTGTATCTACTCAGTGTGAAACATGATAAGGATGATAAGGTTATGGTTTCCAGATTTTTAAAGGAATTAAAATAGCAGTAAAGAAACTTCTTTACTGCTAAAGTCTTACAGATTATCGAATAAGTCTTCGTCCATCAGTTCATCGATGCGGTCGGAAACACGTTCCATTTCTTCGTCGCTTTCGATGTTTTCAAGTCCGTAATTCTCGCCCATTTCGTAGTAGCGATAAACAAAAATATCATAGTCATCGCAATCCGGGTCAAGAACCTGTTCCTGAGGAGCTAAAAGGATGTAATCCTGATCTCCGATATCAAAAATTGTAAGGATTTCACAATCCATGGTGACTCCGTCGTCCAATTCTAAAGTTACCATTACATCATCATCAAAATCGTGTTCTTTCTTTCCCATAGTATACCTCACTACATAATTTCTTTAATGTTTAATTCCGGATGTTTGGATAAATCCAGGAATTCTTTGGTTGGCAGGTAGATGGTTGGTCTTGCAAGACACTGTTGGTTCTTCAAAACAATCTGACCGCAACAACCGTTGTTCAAGACTACGTGGTAGTCCATATAAATATCAACCACATGATTTAAGAAGGTGGACATATATGAACTGCTGTATTTATGAAAGCCCTGTTTTTCAAAGGTTTCAATTACGGTAAAAGGACAAATGGCCTCTCTGTAACAACGATCGGTTGTCATGGCGTCATATACGTCAGCAATGGAAACAATCACAGCAAATGGATCGATTTCTTCCTGCATTAAACCAAGAGGATATCCGGTACCGTCACAGCGCTCATGATGCATGAGAGCAGCTCGTTTGATACGGGAATCCAGTGGTAGTTTTTTCAAAATTTCATAGCCGTTTAAAGGATGTAATTTAATCACGGCAAATTCCTCACCGGTTAATTTTCCCGGTTTTAAAAGGATGTTCTTTGGGGTCTTTGTCTTTCCAATATCATGTAAAAGACCGCAAAGAGTAAGGGTATCCACATCTTCCTTGCTAAAATGCATCCAGCGGCCCATGAGACGGCATAAAATAGCCACGTTCAGGCTGTGGGTGTAAGTGGATACGTCAGTTTTTCGTAAACAATGAAGCATTTCA
>JAILCP010000045.1 GCA_024680055.1 Lachnospiraceae bacterium
TTTGGGTTCGTATTTCTACGAACGTTCTTAAAAATTTTCTCTTAGAATCTTTTCAAGGTTGTCTCACTGTTCAGTTATCAATGTTCTTTTTCGTTGTTAGCACTTCCGTGCCGCAACTCGTATATAATATCATCTATCGAGTTGTTTGTCAACTACTTTTTTCATCTTTTTTCAAAAGTGTTTCCCGCAAAGGTTGGTTCCTCGCGGTGAAATCTATGTTATCACCTTTTTACCTTCGTGTCAACAAATTTTGTAAATTTAATATATTTTATATACTTAATCTACAATTAAATTTAATTCATAGAAAAACCCCTTAAAATCAAGGGGTTTTATTATGTACATCTTTTATACAATTCTATGTTCTTTCTTATTTTTCTGATTTAGCTACCAAAATATCCTGTAGGCGCAATATCATTTGATCCATGGGAATAATACTTAAATCATCTCGTATTACTAAATAGATTTTTAAACCCTCCAGGCGAACCAACTCATCAATGGTTTTTCCTTCCAGGTCCTTTGTTACTTCTATTTCTACCAGATCTTTTTTATCGAACTTGTGATAATCCTTTTGCCGCTGGTCCTTTTGATATCGTTCCACAAATCCTGCACTTATAATACCGGTTGGGATTGCTACCACTCCAACGCCCAAAAAACCGATTACAATTGCCATTATTCTTCCTAAAATTGTAATAGGGTAAATATCTCCGTAACCTACCGTCAAGATGGTTGAAACGGACCACCAGATTCCGCTGAAGGCATTTTGAAATGCTTCAGGCTGCGCTTCATGCTCCACACTGTACATTCCAAGGGAACTGGCCATCATTAATACCAGGATAATGAAAATAGAAGAGATTATCTGATTCTTTTTCTCTATTAATACCATGGTAATAACATGAAAGGAATCGTATTGCATATTGATGCGGAACAGGTGAAAAATACGAACCACCCTTAATAATCGCAGTGCAACAAATCCGCTTAAGAAGAAAAACGGAATAATGGTAAGTAAATCAACGATTCCGTCGTAGGAGTACAAAAACCTAATTTTTGCCATGGTTTTACTTTTTTCAGGATACAGGTACTCTGCCGTATAGATGCGAAGCACATACTCGATACAAAATACTATAGTTGTAACCATTTCAATGCCCTGAAGCAGGGGATAAAAATTCTCAAACTCCCGAAACGTCTTCATAAACATGGCTATAATATTGCAGAGAATATTAATTACAATAAAAAAATCAAAGGCTCTGCTTGGCAAATCTTCTCGATTTCCAATTTGTATAATGGTAAAAATTCTTTTTTTCATATTCTCTTCCTTAACAATATACAAAAAGGAAGCAAAATTTGCTTCCTTTTCTTAGCGCAGAAGGAGGGATTTGAACCCTCGCGCCGGTCACCCGACCTATACCCTTAGCAGGGGCACCTCTTCGGCCTCTTGAGTACTTCTGCAAGTTCCGAACTTCTTTGTTCGTATTAAGTTTTTGCGACTTAACGCAAAACCTATTATACTAAACCAATTTTAGGATGTCAACTCTTTTTTCCCAGGTATGATTTCTTTGGCATTTCTCATAAGCAAGCTCTGCCATATGTTGTAATCCATCTTCATTTTTCAGGGCGTCTCTTATAATTGTCGGCAATTCTTTTATATGATCCAGGCTATATAGTATAAATTCCTCTTTTCCAAAATTTTCCTCTATGTACTTTGAAGAATCTGTAATACTTATCGATTTATTCAACATGGAAGATAAAATACGATCGTGAATTCCATTTTTAAACCATGGCATTACATTTAAGGATAATTTTGCATCAGCCATATGATTGAGACAAAATGTCGTATCTTCCATTCCGTTTCCAATTGGAATGATATATTCGGGATGCTTTACTTCAAGATAATTCCAATCTTTTCCTATTACGTAAATTGGTATTTTGGCATCCGCAATTTCTTTTACCACCTCTGCACGAAAATAGGATCTTACATATAAATCCACAAACATCATTCCATGTATGGCTGCTGCCATACTGTTTTTATCAATGTCCGGAATTTCTTTTAATATGGCCCCACTCATTGCTTCTTCCATATTTTTATTGGTATGAGAAATCAAATCTTCTACGATGGATAGGTAGAATTCCCTGTATTCCCTATCCAATCCCTCAAGATAGGAAAACAACCGCTCTTTTCTCACATAATTTCCTGCAAACAACAGTGGAATGGTACGATTCTTTATGGGAACATACTCTTTCTTTATCTCTGTACCTGCAAGGGGTAAAAAGGTAACGCTATGTATATGTGGATAGTATTTTTTGACATAATCCACATGATCTCTATCAATACAAAAGATATTCACATTCTTGCTTGATTTTATCAATTGGTCATGATAATACAAGGGATGATCCACCATTATTACATTGATGGATTTACACTTTTCATCAAATATTGACCCTTTTCCATCCATTAACCAATCTTCTTCGCTTAACCCAATAAAATTAAAAGTGATTAACACAGTTTCATGGCTGCTTAAAAATTTCTGTAATTCTTTTGCATCTTTTCTGTTCATATCACAGGTATATATATCATAACCTTCTTTTTCATAGCTTTTTGCAATTTCCTTGGAAAAAAATTCCAAGGTCTCCACTGCCTTACTAAATATGAAACATCCTTTTTTCAATCTTATTTATTCTCCATTGCTTCTTTTAATTCACGCAGCTTTTCCAAAGCATCCTTGTGTGTTCTTGATTTCATATGAGGGAATGCCTTTAAAATACGATGCTGTAACACTTTGCTTTCCTTCATTAACTCTTCTCGTTTTAATAAAAGCTCTTGACGTTTCTTTTGATATTCCTCTTTGCGTTCTGTTAAATCTGCTTTTACGTAACCCGGTACCTCTAATACATCGGATACATTTTCATAAATATTTTCTCCTATATTCACGGATAACTTATCCAACTGAGCCTGGACTTTTTCAAGGTACAATAACTTTTTACTGAATTTAAATATGGTGGTTATGGCAATGACGCAATCTGTGGCAAAACCAATAAGCGCTATGACCAGAATTACCATACCAATTTTCTGTGGAAAAATTCGTATCATTTTTGCGATAAAAGGATGTACCACGTACATAACAAAAGTACATGCAAGTCCCCACAATATGGAGAATTTTAAACATATATAACCCTTAAAGTTAAAAGGATACATGGAATAATCCCACCACTGATGGTGAAATATTTTTTCCAGTCCAAAACCTACCACCAATTCCAATAGGGTGGTAAAAAGCATGGATCCTAAAAAGAGTAAAAGCGGTATGTGCATAATAGGTGTTAAAATTGAAACAACAATTATAACACCGCAGCCATAAATTGGGCACACCGGACCGTTTAAAAATCCACGGTTAATGAATTTACCTGTATCAAGGGTGGCATAAGCCACTTCTGTACACCATCCGATAAAACTGTAAATTACAAAAACCCAGAGAACTTCATAAAATGATTCAAATCCATTGAGATATTCCATTATTTCTCCTTCTGAAAGAGAAAGCTGCCATATTGGCAGCCTTCCTTTTTAGTTCATATTATTCTTCTATTTCTTCTAGTTCTTCAATTTTATCCTCAGATTCTTCTTCAGGTGACATTAAAGATTTGTCTTCTTTTACTTTTGCCACAGAGGCCACCAAAACATTATCATCAAGATTGATCAACTTCACTCCGGAAGTGACTCTTCCATATTCTGCAATTCCGTCAACTTTCATTCGAATAATGATTCCCTCTGTTGTAATCATCATAATTTCATCGTCAATGTTTACGGATTTAGCTCCTACAATGTTTCCTGTTTTTTCTGTAATCTTATAACATTTTACTCCTTTACCTCCACGGTTTTGGGCGGTAAATTCGTCTACCTTTGTTCTCTTACCGATACCTTTTTCAGATACGATTAAAATGTCATCTCCCTGGGTATTGGTTTGCATTGCAACCACCTCGTCCATATCAACAAGGTTCATTCCAATAACACCCATGGAGGTTCTTCCGGTACTTCTGACATCTGTCTCATGATAACGGATGCACTGTCCGAACTTAGATATCATGATAATGTCCTTAGTATTATCTGTAACCTGAACTTCAATAAGTTCATCATCATCGCGAAGATTGATTGCAGAGAGACCGGTTTTTCTGATATTTGAGTAGTCTTTTAAAGGTGTTTTCTTTGCTATACCATTTTTGGTTACCATAAAGAGATATTTATTATCTTCATATTCCAAAATCGGAATTACGGAAGTGATTTTTTCTCCCGGCTGCAATTGTAAAATATTAATAATTGCAGTTCCTCTTGCAGTTCTTCCGGCTTCCGGTATTTCGTATGATTTGATTCTGTATACTCTACCGGTATTGGTGAAGAACATAATGTAATGATGGGATGTGGTCATCATCATTTCTGCAATATAGTCATCTTCAATGGTTTCCATACCTTTAATTCCACGTCCCCCTCGATTTTGGGCACGGAAGTTTTCGGTACTCATTCTCTTGATATATCCAAGTTTCGTCATGGTAATTACCACGTTGGATTTTGGAATCATATCCTCCATGGAAATATCAAAATCATCAAATCCAATGCTTGTTCTTCTGTCATCACCGTATTTTTCTGCGATTACGGTAATTTCATCTTTGATAACTCCAAGTAAAACGTTCTCATCAGAAAGAATTAACTTTAATCTTTCGATCAACTGTTTTAACTCAGCATATTCCTTTTCGATTTTTTCTCTTTCCAATCCTGTAAGAGCACGAAGTCTCATGTCTACAATGGCCTGAGCCTGGGCATCGGAAAGTTTAAAGCGATCCATTAACTTTTGCTTGGCCTCAGGAGTTGTTTTACTTCCCCTGATAATGGAAATCACTTCATCAATATTATCAAGAGCAATCAAATATCCTTCTAAGATATGAGCTCTTTCTTCTGCTTTGTTTAAATCATATTTTGTTCTTCTTGTAACTACTTCTTCCTGATGTTTCAAGTAATATTTCAAGATTTCCAAAATAGTCAACACTTTTGGTACGTTATCCACAAGAGCCAACATAATCACACCAAAAGTATCCTGTAACTGTGTATGTTTGTATAACTGGTTCAAAATTACGTTTGGATTGGCATCTTTACGAAGTTCAATGCAAATTCTCATACCCTGACGATTGGATTCGTCACGAAGATCTGTAATTCCAACAATTTTCTTTTCACGTACCAACTCAGCAATTTTCTCAATTAATCTTGCCTTATTCACCATATACGGAAGTTCTGTAACAATAATACGGTTCTTTCCGTTATTCATTGGCTCAATATTGGTTACGGCTCTGACTCTGATTTTACCGCGACCGGTTCGATAGGCTTCTTCAATTCCTCGTGTTCCAAGGATTTCTCCTCCGGTTGGAAAATCAGGTCCCTTAATAATATCAAGAATTTCTTCGATTTCAGTCTCTCGTCCTTCTTGAATCCGATTATCAATTATTCTAACAACTGCTGCAATAACCTCTCTTAAATTGTGAGGTGGCATATTGGTTGCCATACCTACAGCAATACCGGTGGTTCCGTTTACCAAAAGGTTTGGATATCTTGACGGCAATACAACCGGTTCTTTTTCTGTTTCATCAAAGTTCGGTATAAAATCAACGGTATCCTTGTTAATATCTGCAAGCATTTCCATTGAAATCTTACTCAGTCTTGCCTCTGTGTAACGCATAGCAGCAGCGCCGTCACCGTCCACAGAACCAAAGTTACCATGTCCGTCTACAAGTGGATATCTTGTTGACCAATCCTGAGCCATGTTGACAAGTGCTCCATAAATGGATGAGTCTCCATGCGGGTGATATTTACCCATGGTATCTCCCACGATACGGGCACATTTTCTATGTGGCTTATCGTAGGTATTACTTAACTCTATCATGGAATACAGCACTCTTCGCTGTACCGGTTTTAAACCATCCCTTACATCCGGCAACGCTCGTGATGCAATTACACTCATGGCATAGTCAATGTAGGATGTTTCCATGGTTTTTTTCAAATCCACCTCGTGGACTTTATCAAATATATTGTCTTCCATCTCTATCTCTCCTTAACATTTCTTTCGCCAATTAAATATCTAAGTTCTGAACATATTTTGCATTTTCTTCAATAAAGTCTCGACGAGGCTCTACCTTATCACCCATCAAAATATTAAATGTTAAATCCACCTCGGATTCTGTTTCATCATTAATCATAACCTTACGAAGAATTCTCTTTTCAGGGTCCATGGTAGTTTCCCACAGCTGCTCTGAATCCATTTCTCCAAGTCCTTTGTAACGCTGGATTTTATTATTTCCGTCACGTCCGATTTCCTGTAAAATGCTGTTTAATTCTTCATCACTGTATGCATACCATACCTTTTTATTTTTTTCCACTTTATAAAGTGGCGGCTGAGCAAGATATACATGTCCGGTTTTAATTAATTCCGGCATAAAACGATATAGGAAGGTAAGCATCAATGTACTGATATGCGCACCGTCCACGTCCGCATCGGTCATAATAATAATTTTGTTGTATCTTAATTTTGTTATATCAAAATCATCATGAATTCCTGTACCAAATGCAGTAATCATAGCTTTAATTTCTGCGTTGGCATAAATTTTATCAAGGCGCGCCTTTTCCACATTTAAGATTTTTCCACGAAGAGGTAAAATGGCCTGAGTTGCTCTGCTTCTGGCAGATTTTGCACTTCCACCCGCAGAGTCTCCCTCTACAATGAAAATCTCACAATTGTCCGGATTTTTATCGGAACAATCTGCTAATTTACCCGGTAAACTCATTCCATCAAGAGCTGATTTTCTTCTGGTTAAATCTCTGGCTTTTCTTGCAGCTTCTCTTGCTCTTTGCGCTAAAACGGATTTTTCGCAAATGGTTTTTGCAATGCTTGGGTTTTGCTCAAGGAAGTAGGTTAACTGTTCACTGACAATGCTGTCCACAGCACCTCTTGCCTCTGAGTTACCGAGCTTTTGCTTGGTCTGTCCTTCAAACTGTGGCTCCGGCACCTTAATACTGATAATCGTAGTTAATCCTTCACGAATATCTTCACCGGATAAATTGGACTCAGAATCCTTTAATAACTTATTGGTTCTTGCATAATCATTAAAGGTTTTTGTCAATGCGTTCTTAAAACCGGAAACATGGGTTCCACCTTCCGGTGTAATAATATTGTTTACAAAGCTAAGTGTGGTTTCATTGTAGGAATCATTATGCTGCATCGCAACTTCCACATAAATATTTCCTTTAAAACCTTCGCAATAAATAATGTCGTTATATAAAGCTTCTTTTGATTTATTTTGGTAAGCAACAAATTCCTTGATTCCGCCTTCGTAATGGAATACTTCTTCCACCGGCTCTTCTTCTCTCAAATCTCTTAAAACAATACGAAGATCCTTGGTTAAAAAGGCTGTCTCACGAAATCTTGTTTTTAAAGTTTCAAAGTCAAAAATGGTTTCTTCAAAAATTTCAGGATCCGGTAAAAAGGTTACTTCTGTTCCATGCATTTCCATTGGACAGTCTCCAACCACTTTTAAATCATACATTACGTTACCACGTTCATAACGCTGTTGATAAATTTTACCTTCACTATATACCTTTACTTCAAGCCATGTAGATAATGCATTTACTACAGATGCACCAACTCCATGAAGTCCACCGGATACCTTATATCCTCCACCGCCGAATTTTCCTCCGGCATGAAGTACTGTAAATACAACTTCCACTGCAGGACGTCCTGCTTTTTCGTTAATTCCGACAGGAATTCCACGACCGTCATCCTGAACTGTAATGGATTCATCTTTGTTAATACTTACTGTGATGGTGTCACAAAATCCACCCAATGCTTCATCTACTGCATTGTCCACAATTTCATAAACAAGATGATGAAGTCCACGAAGAGAAGTTGATCCGATATACATACCCGGACGTTTTCTTACAGCTTCAAGTCCTTCCAAAATTTGAATTTGATCTGCACCGTAATCTACGCTCATAAAAGCCTCCTAATTAAGCTGGTTACTTTCTGTAATGATGCCATTCACTACATGAAATACTTTGTTTATTTGTAGTCTGTTTTTTATAAATTCATCCAAACCTGTACACGTTATAATTGTCTGTGTTGTGGATAAACTGTTTAATAATTGATTTTGTCTGTTACTATCCAGTTCCGATAACACATCATCCAATAATAAAACAGGCTCATCATTTATTAATCTTTTTACCAATTCGATTTCCGCTAACTTTAATGACAAGGCAGCGGTTCTTTGTTGTCCCTGAGATCCGAATTTTCTTATATCGATTTTTCCAATGAGAAATGATATATCATCTCTATGAGGTCCAACACTGGTGGATCCAAATCGTTCATCCTTTTCCCGTGCTTCACAAAGTTTTTGTGCATAGTACTTATCTGAACAATCCGGTTCATAATTCAATGTTAATTCTTCTCTGTTTGCGGATAAATTTTTATGGATGGTAAAAATAATGGAATTTAAATCCTCTATAAACTCACGTCTTCGTTTTATTATTTTTTCTCCATAAATAATTAACTGCTGGTCCCAGATATCCAATGTGGATTTTAACTCGGGATTATCATACATATCTTTTAAAAGCTTATTTCTTTGATTTAAAACTTTGTTGTATTTCGTTAAATTATGAAGATAGATTTTATCCAACTGACAAAGTTCTAAATCAAGGAATCTTCTTCTCTCAGAAGGACCGTCTTTGATTATATTCAAATCTTCCGGAGAAAAGAAAATCAAATTTAACACACCAAATAAATCAGCTGCCTTTTTTATAGGCACTTGATTTATGGCGATTCCCTTTGTTTTATGCTTTTTTATATGCATATCAATTTTGTATTCTTTTCCTTTTTTATCAACAAGGGTTCGAATATGAGCTTCTTCTTCACCAAACCTTATTACTTCTTTGTCTTTATTACCTTTGTGAGATTTGGTTGTACCGCTCATATAAATGGATTCTAAAACATTGGTTTTTCCCTGGGCATTGTCTCCATATAAAATATTGATACCTGAATCAAATTGAATATGCAAAGATTCATAATTTCGATAATTGGAAAGTTCTACTGATTTTACAATCATTTCTCAATTTGAATTGTTTCTCCGTTAAAAGAAACAACATCTCCGTCATACAATTTTCTTCCACGGCGAGTATCCACCTCACCGTTCACTTCTACAAGTCCGTCCTGGATCACCATTTTAGCTTCCACACCGGAACCTACAAGCCCGGCGGCCTTTAAGGCCTGGCCAAGCTTGATAAAATCTTCTTTAAGTTTAATTATTTCCATAACGTTCTTTCTTATTTTTCTGAATTAAAGTTCACCGGTAAAATCAAATAAATATAGCTCTCTTTTTCATCTTTAATAAAACATGGAGCCTTTGGATTTACCATGTACAATGTAATTTCTTCTTCATCAATTACACGAAGAGCATCAATAAAGAATTTTGGATTAAATCCAATCATAATGTCTTTTCCGTCTTTATCAATATCAATTTCTTCATCCATGGAACCAATGAAAGAATTGATTTTTAACTCAATATGTCCATCCATTACATTCATAATAATCGGTTTTTTATCTCCCTCTTTTACAAGAAGAGTAGCACGATCAATGGAACTTAATAATTCACGTTTGTTAATTTTGAATTTGGTTTCATAATCAGAAGAAAGCATTTGCTCGATTTTAAAATATTCGCCTTCAATCAATCTTGAAACAACAACGGTCTGATCAAATTCAAATACAATGTGATTGTTTGTATAATAAATATTTACATCGTCATCCACACCGCCGGATAAAATCTTACTGATTTCCTGAAGTGTTTTTCCAGGAACCACAAGTTTTTTGGAAGGATAACTTTGTTTTAACTCGATTTTACGAATAGAAATACGATGTCCGTCAAGAGATACAACCTTTAATTCATTTTCATTAATTTCAAATAATTCACCTGTCATTAATTTGTTGGTATCGTTATCTGAAATGGAAAAAATGGTTTGTCTGATAATATCTTTTAAAGTAAACTGTGAAATTGTAATCTTATCATTCTTTTCAATGGATGGAAGATAAGAAAAGTCTTCTCCTGATTTACCGATAATATTGAATTTGGATTTTTCACATTTAATAATTGTTTTAAACTTTTCATCTGTTTCAATAATAACTTCACTATCCGGAAGCTTACGCACAATCTCTGAAAAAATCTTAGCATCAAGGGCTATGATTCCTCTTTCATTAATTGTACCTTCAATGACAGTTTCAATACCAAGTTCCATATCGTTTGCTGTCAATTTAATTTCATCAGAAGAAGCATCAATTAAGATACATTCAAGAATAGCCATACTGGTTCTTGTAGGAACAGCTTTGGATACAATATTAACTCCCTTTAATAAACTGGATTTTGAACATGTTAATTTCATAGTTCTGTGAATAACTCCTTTCGAGCAAAAATATATATATTAATATTTAGTTTTTAGTAGTAATAATAGTAGTGGTTGTTTATAAGTGAAAAAGTACTTCAACCTATGATAGTTAAGCCAAAAACCACTGTTTATTTCCCAGTTAAAAACAATGTGATAATCATTTGATAAATCTGTGAAATTGTGGATGTATTTTTTGAAAAAAAATTGTGTTTAAAATGTTAACACCTATTACACATCTTATAAACTAACTTATCAACTTGGATTAATTTTCTTCTTAATGGTTTCAATGGTGGAATTCATTTCTTTATCTTTTTCAATTTCATCAGCAATCTTCTTAATACCGTGAATGATTGTGGAATGATCTCTACCTCCAAGCAAGGATCCGACTGTATCAAGAGAAACTTCAGAAACCATATTCTTACATAAATACATTGCTATCTGTCTAGGTTTTGCAATATCATTACTTCGATTTTTAGATATCATCTGATCAACGGAAATTCCAAAATGATCGGATACAATTTCGATAATTAACTGTGGAGTTACTTCCTTTGGTTTATCGGGAGAAACGATATTAGCCAGTTCTCTTTCTGCAATTTCCAGGGTAATTTCTACTTTACCAAGATTTGCATAGGCCAAAAGTTTATTTAAGGCTCCTTCTAATTCTCGAACGTTGGATTTAATGTTACTTGCAATGTAGTTAAGAATTTCATCTGATATTTCAGATCCATCAGATTCCTGTTTTCTTCTTAAAATGGCCATTCTTGTTTCGTAGTCAGGTACACCGATATCTGCAAGAAGTCCACATTCAAATCGTGATCGAATTCTTTCTTCCAGAGTTTCCATTTCCTTTGGTGGACGATCCGAAGAAAGGATAATTTGTTTCTTTGCCAAGTGAAGTTCATTAAAGGTATGGAAAAATTCTTCCTGTGTACTTTCTTTTCCTATAATAAACTGAACGTCATCGACTAAAAGAACATCGATGTTTCTATATTTATCACGGAATCTGTTCATGGAAGAGCTGCTTCCGTTTCGAATAGAATCGATTACTTCATTGGTAAATGTTTCACTGGTTACATACAAAACCTTAAGTCCCGGATTGTTTTCCTGAATATAATGGGCAATGGAGTGCATAAGATGTGTCTTTCCAAGTCCCACACCGCCATAGATAAAAAGCGGATTGTATACTTCACCCGGAGATTCAGCCACTGCAAGAGAGGCAGCATGTGCAAATCGGTTGTTACTTCCTACAACAAATGAATCAAAGGTATAACTTGGATTCAAATTGGTCTTTTCATTGATTGTGTGATTTGCATTGATGTTAACCGGTTTTGTTTTCTTTGCTTCGTCTTCAAGTATAAATTTAATTGCGTATTCCGTTCCGGATTCTTCAGCTACTGCAACCATAATTGGTTTTTCATATCTCTTTTTTAAATAATCAATGGTCATCTGGTCGCCATCCGGTACTAAAATATATACGATACCATCTTCAACGTTATGGATTGTCAATGGTTTCAACCATGTATTAAATGAAATATCAGTCAAATCATGTTCTACTTTCACTGATTGAAGAATGGTGTTCCATTTTTCTATTAAATGTTCCATATAAATTACCTTTCGTATTATAATAGGTAGAAACTCATTTAATTTAAATAAATATCCTCTATAATCATATACTAATTTCCTTTATTTTTCAAGTTATCGATAATACATGGTGGGGGGATAATAAAATATACTAAATTTCCTTAAAACCTTAAATATGGGCTCAGAAAAGGGGGTACATTATTTTATCAACGTATTATAAACAATGTTGATAATTTGATGTTGATAAAGTTGAATAAAATAGATATTCACATTTTAATGTCTATATCTTGTTGATTAATGTTGAAAACTATCATATCTTGTGTATAAGTAAATTTTATTGTGGTAAAATGCTTATTTTTCTTGACTTTATGGGTTTTTTTAGTATAATTGAAACTGATGTTTTGTAATACTGTAAGGAGGTGGATACCGTATGAAAATGACATTTCAGCCAAAGAAAAGATCTAGATCTAAAGTACACGGCTTCAGAGCAAGAATGAGTACTCCGGGTGGTAGAAAAGTATTACAGTCTAGAAGATTAAAAGGAAGAAAAAAATTATCAGCTTAGGCCACATTTTTTGTGGTCTTTTTCTTCTTAGAGGAAAAATATGATTTTTACTGAATCTTTAAGAAAAAATTTAGAGTTTAAATATGTTTATTCACATGGTAAGTCTTATGCCAATCGTTATCTTGTGATGTATGTAATGAATAACAACAGTAAAAAAAACAGGATTGGCATTTCAGTTAGTAAAAAAGTAGGAAATAGTGTTATAAGACATCACGTAAAAAGATTAATTAAAGAGAGTTACAGATTACATGAAGAAATGTTCAATAGTAGTTTGGACATTGTAATCATAGCACGTACTTCTGCAGCTGATGCAGATTTTAGGCAAATAGAAAGTGCTCTATTGCACGTTGCTAATCTTCATAAAATTATTTCGTAAGAAGATGGAATTATGATTAAGAAAATAATGATTTTTGGAATAAAATTATACCGAAAGTATTTATCTCCTATGAAAATTGCAAAATGCCCTTATTATCCAACATGTTCCACCTATGCTCTTATAGCGATTGAAAAACATGGTGCGTTGAAAGGCGGGGCATTGGCAACTTGGAGAATATTAAGATGTAATCCGTTTTCAAAGGGAGGGTATGACCCTGTACCTTAAATGAGGAGGTAGAAGTTTGTCAAGTATTCTTTTAACGCAAAGTGGTGGTTCTATTCTCGGACCGATTGCAAAAGCGATTGGTGTTATTATCAATTTCATCTATGTTGCTCTTAGTAATACATTTGGAATTGAAAATGTAGGTTTTACCATCATTATTTTTACCATTGTTGTTTATATGATTCTTTTTCCTTTTACCTATAAACAACAAAAGTTTTCACGTTTAAACATGAAAATGAGCCCTGAACTGAAGGCAGTTCAGAAAAAATACGAAGGCAAAACGGATCAACAGTCCAGAATTGCTATGTCTCAGGAAACACAGGCGATTTATGATAAATACGGTGTTTCTCCAACCGGAAGCTGTTTACCAATGTTAATCCAGTTTCCGATTTTGTTAGCTGTTTACCGAGTTGTATACAACATTCCTGCTTACGTTTCTTCTGTAAAAGACGTTTACGGAACTGTTGTTTCTGATATTGTTAGCGTAGACGGTTACGACAAAGTTATTAAAAATATTGTTAGTGATTTAAATATTAAACGTTTATCACTTAATTTTGACGGATCTGAGAAAGAAGCTGCAAACTCTGTAATTGATGCAATTTCAAAGTTTACTGATTCCGGATGGAATGCTTTGGTTGATAATTTTCCACAGTTTTCAGATCACATTAACAGTTTACATAAGACAGTTGCTCATTTTAACGATTTCTTGGGACTTGATATTTCTTATTCTCCATTTGAATCAGTTAAAATGTTTATGCCGGAAGGTAAGTTTGTATTAGTAATTATTGCTATTTTACTTCCAATCGTTTCCGGTTTAAGTCAGTGGTTAAGTATGAAACTTACCATGGCAACTCAGGATGATACCTCCATGAAGGAAAATCCTGCAATGCAGCAGATGAAGGCAATGAATACTTTTATGCCGTTCTTCTCAGTTATCCTTGTATTTACTTCACCTATCGGTTTAGGTTTATACTGGATTACAAGTGCGGTTGTTCGTTGTATTCAGCAGTTCTTCTTAAACAAGCATTTTGATAAACTTAATTTTGATGAAATTATTGAAAAGAACCGTGATAAAGCAGAAGCAAAACAGGCAAAACGTGCCGGTTATGTAAAAGAAGCAATTTCTCAGAATGGTAAATTAAGTACCAAAAATGTAAATTCTTCTAACGCTTCCAATGAAGAAGCTTTAAAAGAAGCGGAATCTTTGAAAGCAAATGCAAAAAAAGGTTCTTTAACCAGTAAAGCAAATCTGGTAAAAGATTTTAATAATCGAAATAACAATTAGGGGGTAACCTTAAAATGGAATATAAAGAATTTTCCGGAAAAACTGTAGAAGATGCAGTTACAGAAGCCTTAGTTGCTTTTGGAACCACATCCGATCAGATTGAATATGATGTTGTTGAAAAAGGTAGTAACGGTTTTTTAGGTTTTGGTAATAAAGAAGCAGTTATTTTAGCAAGAAAGAAATTTTCTTCTGAAGATGCCATTAACGAGTTCATTGTAAATGTAACTTCTGCTATGGGTCTTAATGTTCGTACTGAAATCAAAAAAGAAGATGATGCAACATTCAATGTTGAATTATTCGGAGATGATATGGGTATTTTAATTGGAAAAAGAGGTCAGACACTTGATTCTCTCCAGTACCTTACCAATCTTGCAATTAATAAAAATTCAGAAGAGTATTTAAAGGTTAAAATCGATACCGAAGATTATCGTAAGAGAAGAAAAGACACTCTTGAAAATCTTGCTAAAAACATTGCGTTTAAAGTTAAGAGAACAAAGAGAGCAGTTTCTCTTGAGCCAATGAATCCTTTTGAAAGAAGAGTAATTCATTCTGCACTTCAGCAGGATCGTTATGTTACAACTCACAGTGAAGGTGAGGAACCATATAGACATGTAGTTGTTACATTAAAGAGAGATAAATAATTTCTGGAACTATGAATGACCCCGGTAAGTGTTGAAGTACTTTGCCGGGGTACTTTTTAAATTATAATGGTAAAAGAATATGATGAATAGAACAATTGCAGCAATTGCAACAGCCGTAAGCCCATCAGGGGTTGGAATTATAAGAGTTAGCGGAGATGACGCTTTTACAGTAATTAAAAGAATTTTTAAGAAGAAAAGCGGTCATTTTGTATTTGAAAATAAAGAAATTGAAAGTCACGTTGTCACCCATGGTTTTATCTATGATGATAGCGAATTAATAGATGAAGTTTTGGTTCTTACTATGAAAGGACCTCATACTTATACAGGAGAGGACACTGTGGAAATTGATTGTCACGGTGGTGTTCTTGTAATGAAGAAAATTTTGGAGACCGTAATTAAATACGGAGCATCTCCTGCAGAACCTGGAGAATTTTCTAAGAGAGCATTTTTAAACGGTAAAATGGATTTAAGTCAGGCAGAATCTGTAATTGATTTAATCAATTCTTCCAATGAATTTGCCAGAGAGAATTCTTTAAAACACTTGTCCGGTGTTGTAAAAGATAAGCTTTCAAAAATTCGTGCTGAGATTTTACACGAGATTGCATTTATTGAAAGTGCCCTGGATGACCCGGAACATTATAGCCTGGATACTTATCCACAGGAACTTCGTAAAAAAGTGGAGTTATTCATTAAAGATACCAATTCTTTGTTGAAAAACGCAGATAATGGTCGTATTCTGAAAGAAGGCATAAAAACAGTTATTGTTGGTAAGCCAAATGTTGGAAAATCTTCTTTTTTGAATGCTTTGATTGGTGAAGATCGTGCTATTGTTACCGATGTGGCCGGTACCACCAGAGATGTTTTAACAGAAACCATTACCTTTGATGGTATTACATTAAATATTGTGGATACTGCAGGTATTCGTGATACCGATGATTTTGTTGAAAAAATTGGTGTTGAAAAATCCAAGGAATATATGAAAGATGCAGATCTTATTTTATTCCTGGTGGATGCAACATCCACTTTTGGTAAGGAAGATCAGGAGATTTTAAATCTTCTTGAAAATAAAAAGTCTATTGTTCTTTTAAACAAGATTGATTTAGGTCAGTCTCTTAGTCTGGAACAGGTTATGGAAAAAGTGGATCACAAAGTTATTTCCATTTCAGCAAAAGAGCAAATCGGACTTGACGATTTTATCAATGAGGTAAAACAGTTATTTTTCCACGGAGAAGTAACTTTTAACGATGAAGTATATATTACCGGTGTTCGTCAAAAACAATGTTTGATTTCCTGTTATCAAAGTTTAACTCAGGTTTTAAACAGTATTGATCAGGGAATGCCGGAAGATTTCTTTTCCATAGATTTGATGAATGCTTATACAGAACTTGGCAATATTACAGGAGAATCTGTGGGTGAGGATTTGGTAAATGAGATTTTCTCTAAATTCTGTATGGGAAAATAGTTAGGATGTGTATTTATGAATGTAATAGAAGAGCAGTATGATGTGGTGGTAGTTGGTGCAGGTCATGCCGGTTGTGAGGCTGCCCTTGCTTGTGCCAGACTTGGACTTGAAACAATTATTTTTACTGTCAGTGTGGAAAGTATTGCCATGATGCCTTGTAACCCAAATATTGGTGGTAGTTCCAAAGGTCACCTTGTAAAAGAAGTTGATGCCCTTGGAGGCGAAATGGGTATTAATATTGATCATACTTTTATCCAGTCAAAAATGTTAAATAAATCGAAAGGGCCTGCAGTTCATTCTTTAAGAGCTCAGGCGGACAAAAACGAATACAGTAAAAGAATGCGTCAAACCTTGGAAAATACAGAACATCTTACCATTCGTCAAGCAGAAGTGACGGACTTGATTGTTGAAAAAAGTTCTATACAGGGTGTAAAGACTTTATCAGGAGCTACTTATTACGCCAAAGCTGTAGTTTTATGTACCGGTACTTATTTAAAATCCCGCTGCCTCTATGGTGAGGTAATTGAGCATACCGGTCCAAATGGTCTTCGCAGTGCCAATTATCTTTCTGATTCTTTAAAGAAAAATGGTGTTGAGATGTATCGTTTTAAAACAGGTACTCCTGCCCGTATTGATAAAAATAGTATTGATTTTTCTAAGATGGAAGAGCAGTTTGGTGATGAGCGGATTGTTCCGTTTTCTTTTACCACCAATCCTGATGACATTCAAATTGATCAGGAATCCTGCTGGTTAACTTATACCAATGAACAGACCCATTCCATTATTCGAGAGAATCTTGACAGATCGCCTATGTTTTCCGGTGTGATTGAAGGTACCGGTCCAAGATACTGTCCTTCCATTGAAGATAAGGTGGTTCGTTTTGCAGATAAGAATCGACATCAGGTTTTTATTGAGCCTGAAGGAAATGGTACCAACGAAATGTACATTGGCGGTATGTCTTCTTCTTTACCTGAAGACGTCCAATATGATATGTATCATAGCGTTCCGGGCCTTGAACATGCAAAAATTGTTCGTAATGCTTATGCCATTGAATATGATTGCATCAATCCTAATCAGTTGTTGCCGTCTCTTGAATTTAAAAATATTCATGGACTTTTTAGCGGTGGACAGTTTAACGGAAGTTCCGGATATGAAGAAGCTGCCTGTCAGGGTTTAATTGCAGGTATTAATGCCAGTCGTATGATTCAGAAAAAAGATCCTATTATTTTAGATCGTTCCCAGGCATATATTGGTGTTTTGATTGATGATCTTGTTACTAAGGAATCCCATGAACCTTATCGTATGATGACTTCCAGAGCAGAGTATCGTTTGATTTTACGACAGGACAATGCTGATTTACGACTTTCTAAAATTGGTTATGAAGTTGGTCTTATTTCTAAGGAACGTTACGATTGGGTTTGCTATAAAGAAAAAGAGATTGCAAAGGAAATCGAACGTGTTACAAGTGTAACAGTAGGAGCAAAAAAAGAAGTTCAAGCTTTACTTGAAAGTTTGAATTCCACTCCTTTAAAGACAGCTACTTCATTGGCAGAACTTATTCGTAGACCGGAATTGAATTATGATGTTTTAAAATCCATCGATGTAAATCGTCCGGAACTTCATCCGGAAATTACTGAGCAGGTTAATATTTTAATTAAATACGATGGATATATTTCCAGGCAGATGAAGCAGGTAAAAGATTTTAAAAAGCTTGAAAATAAAAAGTTACCTCAGAATTTTGATTATAATACCATACCAAGTCTACGTATCGAAGCAATTCAAAAGTTGAATCAGCTTCAGCCTATTTCCATTGGACAGGCTTCTCGAATTTCAGGTGTATCTCCTGCAGATATTTCTGTGATTTTAGTTTATATGGAGCAGGCTTATCGTAATAACAAAGATAATAAGGGAGAATAATATGTCCTTTGAATATGAATTTTTGTCTCAGTTAAGTGACAGTATTGGTGTTTCTTTAACTGATGAACAGATACAGCAGTTTGCTTGCTACTATCAACGTATGATTGAAAAAAATAAGGTGATGAATCTTACCGGTATTACCGAGTGTAAAGAAGTTATTATGAAACACTTTATTGATAGTTTGATGCTTGTTAAAGCAGTGGATTTAAATAGTGTTTCTTCTATTGCAGATATGGGGACCGGTGCAGGTTTTCCCGGAATCCCTTTGAAAATTGCTTTTCCTCATTTGAAGGTATGTCTTATGGACTCTCTTTCAAAACGTTTGAAATTCTTAGATGAAGTAATTGATGAATTAAAACTGCAGAATATTACTACCTTACATGGTAGGGCAGAAGATATCGGTAAAAATATGTTGCACAGGGAACAATATGATTTATGTGTTTCAAGAGCAGTAGCCAATCTTTCTACTTTAACTGAGTATTGCTTACCTCTTGTAAAAGAACAGGGATTTTTTATTTCTTATAAATCCGGTGATGTGAATGCTGAATTGGATAGCGCAAAAAATGCTGTTTCTATTCTTGGTGGGTCTATAGAAGATACTATTTTCTTTAATTTACCGGATACAGATATGAGTAGATCTTTTGTGAAAATTAAAAAAATAAAAAAGACTCCTAAGAAGTATCCCCGTAAAGCGGGTTTACCATCAAAGGAGCCTATACATTAATCAAGTAAAAATGATTCAATTTCTTCACAAGTTTTACGTGGTAATTCTAAGTGAGGTAAACATTGTGATTTATGAATGATTGTTCCTGTAATCGCTTCATTGTATTTTTGATATTGTGATAAGGTACTTTTTTTCTTTGATGTACTTTCACTTTCAATAATATGAATAGGATTTTTAATTATGGAAAGTGCTTTTGTAACATCCACATTGGTGTACTTACTATAGATGCTTGCAAATAAATATTTACCTTTGCTTTCATCTAAATGCGCTGCTTCATAATAGGCATCAATCATATCAGGTGTTATGTAATATGGTTTTGCATTAAAATCACCTACATATTGATCTTTGATATATGCTTTTCGCATAAGTATATTGTAGATATAAGTGCCAAGTATTGGTATTTCCACAATGATTTTTGCAATTCGTTCTCGTTTTGAACTGACACTACTGTTGTTTTCTCTTGTGTCCATTGGATTGATGAGAACGATTTTATTTATTTTGTCATTCATAAGATTGGCCATTATCACAAATGTGGAAGATGTTCCACATGCAACAACATCTGTTGTTTTTCCTATGATGTTGGTTGCAAAATCATTGATTAACTGTACAAATAAATAGTTGGTATATGTGATTTCAGGTTTTTCTGATCGTCCACAACCAATTAAATCTATGGTATATACGGTATGTTGTTTGGATAATTGATGTTTTATTTTTACCCATTCATAGCCGGAACTATCAGGAGTAAGATTGTGAACCAAAAGTATTGGTGATCCATTTCCTTCCTTTGTATAGAAAATATTTCCATATTTCCAATGATAATAATGTCCGTTTCGCGTGGTTAGAACATTTTTATTGGTAGCGTTATCCTGAATTACACAGTTCGCTACATGTAAACCGGCTGCTGTCAGCGTTGATAAAGCGATAACATTTCGTACTAGTTTCTTCATATGTAACCTCACTTTTCTCTTGATGTGTTCATTATAGTCTATAAATCTTGCAACTTCAAGACTTGTGGTTACTTTAATTTGACCTACTAGATGATGTATTGTTTCACGTGAAACATTTTTTACCACTTCTTTTTGTGAAACATTCGTTGAAATACATTTAGTATCTTATTAATTTTATAAAATCAAGATATTGTGCTTTTCAAAATTTCTTCACACTAGTTTTTAAAATGTGTTTCACGTGAAACATTATTGTGCTATACTACATATTGTAATGCAAAAATGAGAACAATTATTAAAAATTGAGAAGGGACTCGATAATAGAATGAGTAAGATAATAGCAATTGCTAACCAAAAGGGTGGTGTGGGAAAGACAACAACCACAATCAACCTTGCAGCTTGTTTAGCAGAAGTTAATAAGAAAGTATTGGTTATAGACCTTGATCCTCAGGGAAATACAACCAGTGGATTGGGACTTGATAAAGACAATATTGAAACAACGGTATATGAATTAATCCTTGGAGATGCAGCAATCAAGGAATGTATGTACAAAACAGATGTGGAAAATCTCTATATTCTTCCTTCCAATGTAGATCTTGCCGGAGCAGAAATCGAACTTCTTGAAATCGAAGACAGAGAGTATGTTTTAAGAAATGAGATTGACTTTGTGGAAGATGACTTTGATTACATTTTAATTGATTGTCCACCGTCTTTGAATATGCTAACAGTAAATGCAATGACAACAGCAAATTCAGTTATTGTACCAATTCAGTGTGAATACTATGCACTGGAAGGATTAAGTCAGTTAATGCATACCATTTTATTGGTACAGGATCGATTAAATCCAAAACTTGAGATTGAGGGAATTGTTTTTACCATGTACGATGGAAGAACCAATCTGTCATCACAGGTTGTAGAAAATGTTAAAGAGAATGTGGATGTAAAAGTATACGATACAGTGATTCCAAGAAACATTCGTCTTGCAGAAGCACCAAGTCATGGATTACCAATTACAGAGTACGAACCAAAATCAGCTGGAGCAGAAAGTTATCGAAGACTGGCAAAAGAAGTAATGGGTGATAAATAAGGAGGGTTATTAATGGCTACACAAAAAAAGGCATTAGGTAAAGGACTGGGATCAATGATTCCGGACAAACGACCGGCCACTGCAAAAATAGATAAGAAAGAAGCAATTGATGACAATTCAGAAAAGATTGTTTTTTTAAAAACCAATGATGTGGAACCTGATAGAGAGCAGCCACGTAAATTTTTTGATCAGGATGCAATTTTGGAGTTAGCAGATTCCATTAAACAGAATGGAATTCTTCAACCACTTTTAGTAGTGAAGGCTGATGGATATTATAAAATTATTTCCGGTGAACGTCGTTGGAGAGCTGCGAAAGAAGCAAAGTTAAAAGAAGTACCAACACGTGTAATGAATCATCTGTCTGATGAAGAAATTGCAAGAATTCAGTTGATTGAGAATATTCAGCGTGAGGATTTAAATCCTATCGAGGAAGCAATAGCATATAAAAGTTTGATTGACCGTTTTAAAATGACACAGGATAAATTGGCAGAAACAGTATCTAAGAGTAGAACTGCCATTACCAATTCCATGCGTCTACTGAACTTAAATGAAAAAGTTCAGGAAATGGTTGTGGAAGAAAAACTTAGTACCGGTCATGCAAGAGCTTTGCTTGCAATTAAAGATCAGGAAAAACAGTATAATGCAGCTCAGAGAGTTTTTGATGAACACATGAGTGTGCGAGAAACGGAAAAAATGGTTAAGAAACTCATCAACGAGAAAGATGAGGTGAAGCCGGTTAAAAATGAAGATGATGAAAGACTTAACATCATTTATCATGACATGGAAGAAAAGTTAAAGCAGACTATGGGAACCAAAGTCTCAATTCATCAGAAATCAAAAGATGCTGGTAAAATTGAAATCGAATATTACAATATGGATGAGTTAGATAGAATTATGAGTCTTCTTCAATCTATCCAGACAAATATATAAAACATATGTTCGAAATAGAAAGGCAATAATATGGCACAGGATTATATAGTAGAGTTTTATAAAATATTAGATTATTATTCTTTAGATATTATCATTGGATTAACAGTAGCAATTTTAGTTTTATTCATTTTATACCTTGTTAACATCGCACAGATGAGTAAATTGAAAAAACGCTACAGAATTTTTATGGAAGGCAATGATGCCAAAACACTGGAAGATACCATTATCAAACGATTAGATCAGGTAGATAAGCTTCTTGTTGCAAACGAAGAAAACGAAAAGAGCATTAAGAATTTATTCGCCAACATGAAGGTAACTTTCCAAAAATCCGGAATGGTAAAATATGATGCTTTTAACGAGTTGGGCGGACAGCTTAGTTTTTCCATTGCATTGTTAAATGAAACCAATGATGGTTATATGTTAAATGTGGTTCACTCCAGAGAGGGCTGCTACATTTATGCAAAAGAAATTGTAAAAGGCAATTCCATTATTGTTTTAACAGAAGAAGAGAAAAAAGCATTGGATATTGCCATGGGTAGAAAAACCGAAGACCAGGAAAACAGTACACAAAAATAACATTGCAAATTGGTATCATATATAATATAATAATTGCCGTGTCTAATTGAAAGGGGGGTAAAGTATATGCATGAATTTTTAAGTTCCGTAGGATTTAGTGAAATTAAAAAGCGCGATCAGTTAGAGGCGTTGGTTAATAATGTAATTGAAGATCCGACCCATCGTGTGGTGTTGACCAAAGATGATGGAACCACCCTATGTGAATTAAGTAGGGATTACGGTGAATTTATGGGAATTGCCGTAAGAGGAGAATACGATGACGATAATAAATTTAAGCCTGAATACTTTTTCCCTTATTTTTGCGGTACAGGGGTAACTACCTATCAGCATGTGGATATTGAGAAACATTCTGATAAGGAAGCTTTTGCCGGTGTATGTGATGAAACACGAATTGGAATTACCTTGATTTTCTATATGCAAAATCCATTGGAGTTTTTCAGAGAGTACAAAGAAGGTCTTAAGCGTGGAAGAATGCAGACCACCTTAAGCGGATTGGCAAAACAGGGAATGATTCTTTTACCTGTGAATAAGGAAGAGAATGAAAAGAAAAAAGGTAAAACCGGACCGGATCGTCTTTCTCTTTTGGAAAAGGCAAAAAATGGTGATGAAGAGGCCATTGAATCTTTAACTCTGGAAGATATTGATACCTATTCTATGTTGTCACGGCGAATCGGTCGTGAAGATGTTTTGACAATTGTAAATACCTATTTTATGCCATACGGAATCGAAAGTGACCAGTATGCGATATTAGGAATTATCGAAGATTTTCATTATACACGGAATTATATGACAGGGGAAGATATTTGTATTATGACCCTGAATTGCAACGGTATGTCATTTGATGTTTGCATCAATATAAAAGATATGGTGGGTGAACCAATTATTGGCAGACGTTTCAAAGGTGTGATTTGGATGCAGGGAGCAGTATTCCATATTTAGTGTTTCAATGAAATATAAGTTGGTCTCTGTAGCTCAGTTGGATAGAGCGTTCGCCTCCTAAGCGAAAGGTCGCAAGTTCGAATCTTGTCAGGGACGCCAGAATATTATGCGGAAGATTTATTTAATCTTCCGCTTTTTTTATAAAAGTTAAATATTTGTTTAAGAAAGATTTATAACAATTTGAGATAGTCAAATCGTAGACAAAATCATTGAACTGAGGTATATTATATATTACGTAGGCATTTTTTGCATAAGGGACGGATAAAAAAGTGAAAGACGAGGAGGATCATTTTGGATACTAATGATAATAATGAAAAGATAACCTTAAAGGAGCGAATTATTGAATGCGCCTGGGAACTTTTTTATGAAAAGGGTTATGATGAAACAACCATTGTTGATATAATTGAAAAATCAAATGTTGCGAAAGGTTCTTTTTATTACCATTTCAAGGGAAAAGATACTTTATTAAACACCTTGTCAAATCTTTTGGATGCTAACTATATAGAGCTGGACAAGGAAATGTCACCGGATATGAACAGCTATGATAAGTTGTTATTTTTAAATTATAGAAGTCATCAATACATTCAGAAAAAAATTGACAGCAAATTGCTTGCAAGATTGTATTCCGCTCAGTTGGTAAAGGAAGAGGGAAGCAGTCTTCTTGATAAGAACAGATATTATTTTAAGCTGGTTACACGTATTGTGGACGAAGGACAGAAAAAGGGTGAATTGATTAAGGATAAGTCAGTAGATGAAATTGTTACTTATTATTCCATGTGTGAGAGAGCTCTGGTGTCTGATTGGTGTATGAACAACGGTGAATATGATCTGGCTGAGAAAAGTAAGGATTATTTGAACAGAATGATGATCACATTTAAATTGTAATATAATAAAGATAATAATAGGCTGTACCAAAGAGTTTTGGCTTTGGTACAGTTTTTTAGTATAGTTTTTTAGTAAAAAGTATGAAAGTAAATAAAACAAATAATGACCAAAAAGTGAACAAAATGAATTGACAGATATTAGAATTCAGTATAAAATTGATTTAAAGTTTGGACAAGTAGGGGGACAAAGGAATACTATAAAGAGAAATATATTAAATAGTATAAATATTTAGTAAATTTCCCTTTTTAGAAGCAATTCATTAAATAACAAATTAGGATAGGAGGCAAAAATCAATGGCACAAAAAAGAGGAATGAATGAAAGAATTCAGAGACTCAGGGAGCAAAGCGTAACCACACCGGTACACATTGACCTTGAAAGAGCAAAGATCGAAACAGACTTTTACAAGGCAAATGATGGAAAGTACTCAATTCCGGTAATGAGAGCAATGGCATTCAAAGAGTATTTTAGCAAGAAAACATTGTATCTTGGAGATGATGAGTTAATCATTGGAGAAAAGGGATGCAATCCACAGGCATCACCGACATTCCCGGAATTATGCTGTCATACCGAAGAAGACATGGTGGTAATGAGTGAAAGAAAGTTAGTATCCTTCCATACCACAGATGAGCAGAGAAAGCTTCAGAAAGAGGAAATTATCCCATTCTGGAAGGGAAGAACCATGAGAGAAAAACTTCTTTCCGAAATGACACCGGAATGGCAGGAATGCTACGCAGCAGGAATGTTTACAGAGTTCATGGAGCAGAGAGGACCTGGACATACCTGTGGAGGAGAGCAGGTATTTACCACAGGATATCTTGATTATAAACAGCAGATCAAAGAATCCATGGAAGCCCTTGATTTTTATAATGATCCGGAAGCATTTGATAAACAGGAAGAATTAAAGGCAATGGATATCTCCTGTGACGCAGTCATTACACTTGGAGAAAGATATCTTGAACTTGTAAAAGAAAAGATTCAGACCGAAACCAACGAGCAGAGAAAGAAAGAATTAGAGCAGATCAAGGAAAACCTTGAAGTGGTACCAAAGCATAAACCGCAGACCTACTGGCAGGCAATTCAGCAGTACTGGTTTACCCATTTGGCAGTAACCACAGAGTTAAACCCATGGGATGCATTCAGCCCGGGAAGACTTGATCAGCATTTGATCGGCTACTATAGAAAAGACGTAGAAGACGGAATTCTCGATGATGAGAAGGCAAAAGAATTACTTGAGTGCTTATGGGTAAAATTCTACAACCAGCCGGCACCGGTAAAAGTAGGAATCACCTTAAAAGAAAGTGCAACCTACGTAGACTTTGCAAATATCAATACCGGAGGAGTAACCCCAACAGGAGAGGACGGAGTGAACGAAGTAAGCTACTTAATCCTTGATTGTATGGATGATATGAAGCTTGTACAGCCGAACTCCAACGTAACCATCAGCTCCAAGACACCGGAGAAGTTCTTAAGAAGAGCATGTGAGATATCCAGAAAAGGCTGGGGCCAGCCGGCATTCTATAATACCGAAGCCCAGATGATGGAATTGATCAATGCAGGAAAGAGCCTTGAGGATGCAAGACGAGGAGGATCATCCGGATGTGTAGAAACAGGAGCATGGGGAAGTGAAGCATATATCTTAACAGGATATTTGAACATACAAAAGATTTTCCAGTTAACACTGTATAACGGATATGATACCTATAGTGAGAAGCAGCTTGGACTTAAGACCGGAAATGCAGAAGACTTTAAGAGCTACGACGAATTATGGGAAGCATTTAAGAAACAGCTTGAGCACTTTGTAAACATCAAGATTCGTGGAAACAACGTAATTGAGAAGTTATATGCAAAATATATGCCAGCACCGTTACTTTCTGTAGTAACCAATGATTGTATCAAGAATGCAAAGGATTACAATGCAGGAGGAGCAAGATATAATACCAACTATATCCAGGGTGTAGGAATCGGAACAGTAACAGACTGCTTAACAAGTATTAAGTATAACTGTTTTGATAACCATAACTTCACAATCAAAGAGTTGAAGGAAGCAATGGATCATGATTACGAAGGATACGATGCAATCTATCGTATGGTAACAGACAGAACACCGAAGTATGGAAACGATGATGATTATGCAGATACAGAAATGAGAAAGATTTTTGATTTGTATAACAATACTATCACAGGAAGACCAAACATGAAGGGTGGTTTCTATAAGATTGATATGTTGCCTACAACCTGTCATGTATACTTTGGAGATGTAATTCTTGCAACTGCCAACGGAAGACATGCACATAAACCGGTATCCGAAGGAATCTCACCGGAGAAATCAGCAGATACCAACGGACCAACAGCAGTAATTAAGTCCTGTGCAAAGATGGATCATCTTGCAACCAGTGGAACACTGTTGAACCAGAAATTCACACCAAATGTAGTAGCAGGAGAAAAGGGAATTGACAACATGGCAAGCCTGATCAGATCCTACTTTGCAATGGATGGACATCATATTCAGTTCAACGTCATTGATAGAAAGACCCTTCAGGAAGCACAGAAACATCCGGAAGAGTACAAAGACTTAATTGTGCGAGTAGCAGGATACAGTGATTTCTTCCGTAACCTGGATAAACCATTACAGGATGAAATCATTATGAGAACAGAACAGTCTTTTGACTAAT
>JAILCP010000085.1 GCA_024680055.1 Lachnospiraceae bacterium
AAAAAGTGGATATTTTCACGGGTTTCCAAGGAATGTTCATTTTTTCTGCAATTATTTACCTGAAATCGATTTCAGTTTTCTTTCCGAATAAAAAAAGGGTCGGCTTCTTTGAGGCGGCTTGGGCGGAGGCGGTCTGAAAATTTCGGGAGCTGGATTGCCTCCAGGGTGCTTGGCTGGAGGCGGTCTAGGGATTTTTGATGCTGAATCGACTCCAGGGTGCTTACTTGGAGGCGGTCTAGGGATTTTTGAAGGCAGAACGACTCCAGGCTCCTTGGCTGGAGGCGGTCTGGGGTTTGGGGAAGTCAGAACGACTCCAGGCGGCTTACCTGGAGGCGGTCTGAAGATTTTTAAAGGCAGAACGACTCCAGGCGGCTTACTTGGAGGCGGTCTGGAGATTTTAGAAGTCGGAACGACTCCAGGCTCCTTACTTGGAGGCGGTCTAGCGATTTTTGAAGGCAGAACGACTCCAGGCGGCTTACTTGGAGGCGGTCTGGAGATTTTTGAAGACAGAACGACTCCAGGCGGCTTACCTGGAGGCGGTCTGGAGATTTTTGATGCTATAACGACTCCAGGCGGCTTACCTGGAGGCGGTCTAGGGATTTTTGAAGGCAGAACGACTCCAGACGGCTTACCTGGAGGCGGTCTGGAGATTTTTGAAGGCAGAACGACTCCAGGCGGCTTACTTGGAGGCGATCTGAGAATTCCACAGTCCAAACCGCCTCCAAGCAGCTCCCTCCAGTTTTATCAATTGAATGAGTTCAAAGCATCCCTTACAATGCTCGGTAATTTGGGAAAGTATATATTAAATGCCTTTGATTCTCCATTCTCAAATGACTTTACGGAAGGAAATAATAATAAAATTAAAGTTATCAAACGAAACGCTTATGGATATCAAAACTTCAAAAACTTTAGGAACCGAATGCTTTTATCTATGACATAAACTGCATCATAGATGCAAACTAATCCTTATAAGGATTTTTCCGGGTAAAATCTAAAAAGAAAAACCAGGAATGAAAATACTCATTCCTGGTCATTTTCTAATTTAACCAACTCTTGACAAAAAGCCTTTTTATTAGATTGCTCTTGTATATTTCTTTAAGAATTCCTTCTCATCGTCATTTTCAAGAAGCGGTGCAATGTTAGCATATACCTGCGCATGATAATCGTTTAACATCTTCTTCTGTTCCTTGGTCATAAGGTCAGGATTGATTGCATCAAGGTCAAACGGTACAAAGGTAAGTGGTTCAAAATACATAAACTGTCCGTACTCGTTTAACTCGCCCTTACGGCAAAGAATTTCATTTTCAAGACGAATACCATGAGATCCCTCAATGTAAATTCCAGGCTCATCGGTAATTACCATGCCCTCATGGAACTGCTCTGTCTCGCCTTTTCTGTATTTCCAACGGAATCCGGTTGGTCCTTCGTGGATATTTAATAAGTATCCAACACCGTGTCCTGTTCCGTGGTTGAAGTTTAAGTTGCGATCCCAGAATGGTTTTCTTGAAAGGATATCAAGTACCATACCTGTGGTTCCCTCAAGGAATTTTGCATTTGCAAGGGACAAGTTACTGATTGCAACAAGGGTAAAATGATCCTTCATAAAATCAGGTACCTCGCCAAGTGCAAAGGTTCTTGTAATATCGGTAGATCCCTCATAGAATCCTGCACCGGTATCGGATAAGAAGAAGTTACCTTCTTTTAACTGTACATCGGTTTCCGGAGATGATTCATAATGAACAATTGCTGCATGCTCTCCATAAGAAGAAATCGGTGCAAAACTTGGGCGGATAAAGTTTCCAAGCTCCGCTCTGAATTCGTCTAATTTTGCTTCTGCAACAAGTTCTGTAATCTTCATCTTGTTGTAGTTCTCTTTTAACCATTTCATGTAACGTAAGTGCGCTACACTGTCCTTTAACTCGGCTTTACGAATGTTGGCAATTTCCACATCGTTCTTAATTGCCTTCATTAAAATGGCCGGATTTCTTCTTTCCACTTTCTTAACATCAGCCGGAATGTTTTTGAATAATGCATAGTTCAATTTCTGTGGATCCACAAGAATCACATCAGAAGATTTTAAGTTACAGATATCGCTGTAGATATCATTGTATGGATGAAGTTTAATTCCGTCTTTTGCAAGATCTTTCTTAATTTCATCACTTAATTTGCTTTCATCAATATATAATTCATAAGAATCCATAGTAATTAATGCATAGCTAAGTACCAATGGGAAAAATTCAATATCGTTTCCACGGATGTTTAATGTCCAGCAGATATCATCAATGGTGGTAAGTGCATGTACATTTGCACCTGCCGCCTTCATTTCCTCACGGATTCTTCCTAATTTGCTTTCTACACTTTCACCTGCATATTCCATTCCAAGTGCAAAAACAGGTTCTTTTGATAATTCAGGACGATTCTCCCAAATCTCATCAATTAAATCCTCTTCGTAATTGATCTTTGCACCGCAATTTTCAGCAATGTGTGCATATTCATCACCTTCACCGATGGAAACAGCTCTTCCGTCAAAGCCAAGAGTTTCACCCGGTTTCAGGTTCTTTTCAAGATATTCGGTAATTTCCGGTACACCCGGTTCACCCATCTTCATTAATTTTACGGTTGTATCTTTTAACTGTGCTGCCGCAGCAATAAAATAACGTCCGTCTGTCCAAAGACAAGCTTCCTTCATTCCGATCACTGCTGTTCCTGCAGAACCATTAAATCCAGTAATATACTCTCTTTCTTTAAAATGCTCTCCAACATACTCACTCTGATGATAGTCAGCCGTTGGGACAACATAGTAATCAATTCCCTTTTTCTCCATAACTTTACGGAGTGCACTAAGTCTTTCTGGAATAATGCTCATTCGCTTTTCCTCCTCAAATACATATTTTCGAATCCTTTTTATCATAACTTAATTAGAACCTTAATACAAGTGGCAGAATTCTTTCTACTAGTCGTTGTAGTTTTACCCTTCTTAGTGATACAATATATATGGAATAAATGATTCCATATATATATTATTTGGGGATTAAGGAGGAATTCTATGAAAAAGAGAATTACGAATGGATTCTTTGCCGTAATTTGCATTCTTACCATGGCCATCAGCCTGTTACCTGCTGGCAAAGTAACCGCTGCAACAAGTGCGACCACAGACTTCGCATACAAAAGCTACGACAACAACACCATTACCATCACCGGCTACCTTGGCAAAGGTGAAACGGTAATGATACCAAGTTACATTGACAACAAACCGGTTACCACCGTTGCAGCCGGCGCGTTTTCATCCAATACCACGGTGAAAGAGGTCTTTTTACCAAAAGTGACCACAGTACAAACCCGTGCCTTTTATAATTGTACTGCCCTTACCACCGTGTGGTTTTCTTCTGTAACCGAAATTGGTGACAGCGCCTTTGAAGGTTGCAGCAGATTAAGTGATGTGGTTCTTCCAACATCATTGACCACCATTGGTGCCGATGCCTTTTTAAACTGTCCATATCTGACCACCCTTGAGGTGCCGGCCTCGGTAACCACAATGGGAACTCATTGCTTTGGCTATGGCAGTGCAGGCTACACCAACTACACGCTCTATAGTAACACCACCATGATTTGTGCATCCGGTTCTGCTGCCTATACTTACGCAACAGCCAACAAGATTAAAGCAGATACAGGCAAGAGCACCAATCCAAATCTGGTGAACCTTAATACCTGCACTGTAAATACCATTGCAGACCAGACCTACACCGGAAATGAACTGACCCCGGCAGTTACTGTTTTACAGGGAACAACCACATTAGTCCTTGGAAAAGACTACACCGTTACCTATTCCAACAACAAAAATATCGGTACCGCCACGGTTACCGTCACCGGAATGGGTAATTATACCGGTACCTTAACAAAGACCTTCCAAATTGTAAAAGAAAGCGCTATTACCATTACCGCTTCCAATAAATACAAAACCTATTCCGACCAGGATAAAACCTTTAACCTGAACGCCACCATTACAAGCGGTGCAACGGTAACCTACGAAAGCACCAACGATTCTGTTATGGTGGATTCTACCGGAAAGGTGACCATCGAAGGCGGATTCAGCGGAACTGCCATTGTTAAAATTACCGCTACTTTAAGTGGATACAACACCGTAAGCAAAGAGATTACCATCACTGTTCCAAAGGCTGTTACACTGACTTCTGCCACAAGAAGCACCAGCACAACCTCAAAGGTAACCTGGAAAGAGAACAGTGACGTAACCGGCTACTACCTGCAATACTCCACCAAATCGGATTTCAGTTCGGATCTTAACAAGAAATTTATCACCGGCTCCACCACAAGCCGCACCTTATCCGATTTAACCATTGGTAAAAAGTATTACGTTAGAATTCGCACCTATATAAAAGACGATACATTCACCTACTATTCTGCATGGAGCAACCCAAAGACCATTGACGCAACTCCATCAGACAAAACACTTTACAAAGAATACTTAAGCGCAAAAGAGGATGAAGTTCAGGAAATTTTAAACTACCGCATCTTTGACATTAATAAAGATGGTACCAAAGAACTGTTTTACCGCTATTACAACGGCGGAACAAGAAACTGCGGACGTGTATGCACCATCAAGAACGGAAAAGTAGTTTCCCTTCTCAACATCAAAGGCGGCAGTCCTAACTTCTATAACTACACTGGCAAATCCAATTCCATTATGGTGGAAGGCTCTTCCAGTTCTTCTAAAACAAGCTATACCATTTACACCTTAAAGAACGGTAACCTGACCAAGGTAAACACATACGTTAAAACCGTTAGCAATTCCGGTTCCTACAGCTACACCTTAAATGGAAAATCCATTAAAAAGGCTCAGTTTACCACTATGAAAAAAGCTTGCAAGAAATTGAAAACCTATAGCTATTAAGTCTAAAACCAAGGAGATACAGGATTTTTTCCCGTATCTCCTTCTTTTTTTATTTTTTTTAAAAAGCTGTTGACAATTCCTACAAAAATGGTATACTTAATTCATCAAGTAAGTTACAACTAACTTTGGTTAAGCTTTTGTAACTACATGATATGAATTTTGTTAATATCGAATATTGTTATAGATTGTAAACAGATGATTTCTCACCAAAGGATTTCATAAGTCCAACACCTCCCACGTAGCGGTTTATGAACCTTCATCATCTGTAAACGTAAGTAGCCTCCATAGAAGTTATGGTATCCCCAGAAACACACCATAGCACGAAATTTGCTACTTCATTAAACCCGATTCCTTTATACAGCAATCCTCCTTCCATTTACCGGAGCTAGCAAGAAAGGAATCGGACATGGCATACACAGTGGTTGCTGTTTCATAAAACCTATTCTCTCACAACTACTCCTTTTTGAAACAGCGCCCCACTGCAAAGCCTTTTAACTATGTAATAATCAAAATTTCCCATATCTTTTATCCACAGAAGGCTCATTACATTTGAGCCTTTTGTATTACTCAAAAAGAAGCCGCATATGCGACTTCTTTTTTCTATGCCGATATAAATCTTTCATAAATACAACGGATTGCTTTTTCGTAATCCTTATCATCCACTCCCACCATAATGGTAATTTCATCCGATCCCTGATTGATCATGCGAATATTGATGTTTTGCTTTCCAAATTCCGCAAATACAAGGGCTGACATCCCAGGTTTATAGGCCATGCCCCGACCTACCACCGCCACCAGGGAAATGTTGGTGGCAATACGGATTTCGTCTGCTTTGATCTTTTCTTTGATGGCATTGCATACTTCGTACAGGCAACTTTCCACCTGCTTATGTGCCACCACAAATCCAAAACAGTCCACCGACGCCGGAATGGATTCAATGTGAATCTTATACTTATCAAACACATCCAGAATACGTCGTAAAAAGCCCTCTTCACTTGAGGCATGGCTCTTAATTACGGTAATTACGGTGTAATTTTGTTTTCCTGTAATTCCTGTGATAAAATGAGGCGGATCTTTCTCATCGTACTTATCACAGTTCTCCATAATCATGGTTCCCTTATCCTCAGGTGCATTGGTATTTCGAATGTTAATGGGAATGTTCTTTTCTTTTACCGGAAAAATCACTTCCTCATGCAGCACATTGGCTCCCATATAACTCATTTCACGAAGCTCATTATAGGATATTCTGTCAATTGGCTTTGGATTCTTTACAATGGTTGGATTGGCTACCAAAACACCGGAAACATCCGTCCAGTTTTCATAGACATCCGCATCCAATATACCTGCCAAAACGGCCCCTGTAATATCGCTGCCCCCACGGCTCATGACTTTGATCACCCCATTTGGAAGGCTTCCGTAAAATCCCGGAATTACTACCCGCTTTTCTCCCGGCACACCTTCCAACTTCTTTAAAAGACGTTCCTTACTTTCTTCCATGTTGATCTGCCCGTCAAAATCAAAGGCAATCACATCTGCCGCATCAATAAATACCCCGTCAAGGTATTCTGCCATTAAAATTCCGGAAAGATATTCTCCCCTGGAGACCAGATAATCCACATTCATATTCTTATCCATCTTTTCTCTTATGGCATCAAAATGGGATTTTAAATCCACATTCACCTTCAACGTCTCTGCAATGTCATAATATTTCTTCTCAATCATGGAGAAAATCTCTTCATAAGAAACTCCATACTTCATATGGGCACGACATAAGTACAACAAATCCGTAACCTTATGGTCCTCTTCTCCCTCTTTTCCACAGGCACTGACCACAATAAATTTTCTGGCATCGTCTCCTTTTACAATGGATGCCACCTTTTGAAACTGAGTGGCATTGGCCACCGAACTTCCTCCAAATTTCGCAACTTTAATCATACGCGCTTACCCCCGCTACAAACACCTTTTTATCTGTTAAGTTTCCATATAATTCCATCATCTTGGTAACGGTTATGGTCTTTGTAATCACGGTGGTATCATCAATCACTTTCTCTGCATATTCCTTCAATTCCTGCGGCACATTATTTCCTCGAACATAGTACTTCTTCTCCACAGAATCGTTACACACCTTGCCATCCTCCGGCGTCTCTGTCTTCACATTATTACTTAAAAGTCTGGACTGACATTTGGAAACAAGGGACATCAAATCCTGTACCACCGCATTGGCGGTTGGAAGCATTCCTGCGCCCTGTCCCATAAAATAGGAATGACCACAGGTCTCTCCATAAATGGATCCGCAGTTATAATTTGAAGAAACATGGGCCATTAAGTCATTTTCACTTAAAAATTCCGGCTGCACATAAATGCTGTAACCCTTCCCGGTCTTCTCACCGGTTCCTATTAATCTGCACACCATCTTGTTGGCTTTACAAAACTCAATGTCTTTCTTTGTAATATAACGAATACCAAGGGTATCAATTCCCTGCAAATCCACAGAGGTATTCCAAATGGCATTGGCACTTAAGCAGCACTTGTAACGCACATCTTCCCCGTCAATATCGCTGGACGGATCTCGCTCTGCATAGCCAAGCTCCTGGGCTTCCTTTAACACCTCATCAAAATCTTTGCTGCAGGTAAACATATTATCCAAAATATAATTGGTGGTTCCGTTTAAAATACCCTGGAAGCGTAAAATCTCATCCACACGCTTGGCAATACCGATATTATGCATCCACAAAATACCGCCACCCACACTTGCTTCAAATAAAATATGTCTGCCCTTTTCTCTGGCACAATAAAGTAATTCCTTATAATGGGTAGCCATCATGGCCTTGTTGCTGGTAACAACTTCCTTGCCTGCATTTAACGCATCCATGCAGTAATCATACGCCGGATGAATTCCACCCATACATTCCACTACAAAATCAATTTTCGAATTGTATAAAATATCGTTGATGTCGTCGGTCATGCGCGGGTCAATCTTTTCTCTTTCCGGGCGGACAAAAATCTTTTCGATTTCCAGCATCCAATCTCCGGCCTGGTTCATTTCATCAATGATTTGACACACACCTTTTCCAACAACACCATATCCAAGTAATCCGATTCTCATACATCCTCCTGTCCGCATTTCAAAAACACTTGTTTTTATTTCACGGATATGTTACCATAGTTTAGGAAATGGCGCAAGACTTTTTTATACATGAAATGATTGGAGATTTATATGAGAAAATTTGTCAGTAGTAAGGATAGGACAAGGGCTGTAAATGCTTTTACCGCCATCACCCAGGGATTAAGTCCTGACGGCGGTTTGTATACCCCGGTGAACCTTAAGGAAAGTACCCTTTCCATAAAAGAACTGGAGAAGCTTGATTATAAACAGTTAGCCACCACCATTATATCCACCATATTTGATGATTTTACTTTGGAAGAAACAAAAGAAATTGTGGAAAAGGCCTACGGTCACACCTTTATGGCTGATGACATCACGCCACTTGAGAAGGTTGGAAAGGATGCTGTTTTAAAACTGTATTACGGGCCAACCGGAGCCTTTAAGGACGTGGCCTTAACCATTTTACCCCACCTACTGGTGGCTTCTTATAAGAAGCTTCATTTAAATCAGGAAATCTGTATTTTGACTGCCACCAGCGGCGATACGGGAAAAGCTGCGTTAGAGGGATTTAAAGATGTGGAACATACCCATATTCTGGTATTTTATCCGGAAATCGGTGTTTCCAAGACCCAAAAGCGTCAAATGCAAACCACCACCGGCTCCAACACCAAAGTTGTGGCGATGCAGGGTGATTTTGACACCTGCCAGTCTTTGGTAAAAGCCGCATATCAGGACCCTGCTGTAAAAGAGCTTTGCAGCGATCAAGTGGTATTATCCAGTGCCAACTCCATTAACATTGGTCGTCTGGTTCCTCAGATCGTATACTATTTTAAGGCTTACAACGACCTTTTGGCAGATGGAACCATCACCTGTGGTGAGCAGGTTCATTTTTCTGTTCCAACAGGAAATTTTGGAGATATTCTGGCAGGCTACTATGCAAAATGCCTTGGACTTCCAATTGGGAAGTTGATTTGCGCCAGCAATTCCAACCATGTATTGACAGACTTTATCGCTACGGGAGTCTATGACAGGAATCGTACCTTCTTGCCAACCACCTCCCCGTCCATGGATATTCTGGTCTCTTCCAATCTGGAGCGACTGCTGTTTGAATTTTCCGGATATGACAGCGATTTGATAAAATCCTATATGCAGGATTTAAATACCCGTGGCCGCTATGAAGTGAAGGATTCCATAAAGAAAGAAATAAAGCATCATTTTTGCGGTTACTATACGAAAGAAGAAGATGTGATAAAAACCATTCAAAGTGTTTACCATGACCATCACCTGGTTTTGGATCCACATACTGCAGTGGCTTACCACGCCAAGTTACAGTATCAAAAGGAGCATCCAAAAGATGCCACGGTTTGCGTGGTCTTATCCACAGCCTCCCCATACAAATTTTCATCCACGGTGATGAAAAGTATTGCGGGAAAAGAATTTGAAAATGACCGTGACAACATGGAGGCATTAACCGGATACTGTTCTGAAACACTACCGGATTATTTTTCAAATCTCTACGACCTGCCGCTGCTTCACACTGAAGTCATTACCAAAGAACTCGGCATGAAAACCATTGCCGCTTTCCTTTCTGAAGCGAAAGGAGAACCTGTATGATTACCGTAAGAGTACCGGCAAGCAGCGCCAACTTAGGTCCCGGATTTGACTGTATGGGCCTTGCCCTTACCATATATAACTATTTCGATGTAAAAGAATATGACGGTCTTTTCATTGAGGGAGTGGATGATGCCTACAAAGGTGAAGACAACCTTTTTTACAAAGCCTTTCAAAAAGGCATCGCTTACCGGCTTTTAAAATCCGGTAAACAGGCTACTGCCCCCTATGGCATTCATATTCGCATTCGCATTGGCGTACCTATGAGCCGTGGCCTTGGTTCCAGCGCCAACTGCATTATCGGCGGCCTTGCAGCTGCCAACGAATTGTATCCGTCCATTCCCTATCACATGACGGAAGCGGAACTTTTTTACCTTGGCAATGAAATGGAAGGACATCCTGACAACATTGCCCCGGCATTATTCGGAGGATTTACCTCCAGCATGATTTTGCCCAACAACCAACCTGTTAAGATGATCACACCGGTCAGTCCAAAGTGGTATTTTGCCGCCCTGGTTCCTGATGTGGAGGTGCCTACAAAAGAGGCTCGAAAGGCCCTTCCTGACACCCTCCACCGAACTGAAGCAGCATTAAATGTCTCCCATGCACTTTTTATCCAGCATGGGATCAAAACGGCGGACCCTGCCATTTTAAAAGCCGCCGGTGTTGATTATATACACGAACCCTACCGAAAGAAGCTGATTCCGGACTATGAAACGGTAAAAGAACTTGCCGCAAAAGCCGGATGTGAAGCCTTTTTCATCAGCGGTTCCGGCTCCACCTGTCTGGCCCTTTCACTGGATCCACAGTTTGCAACCCGGTTACAAAGTACCCTGGTACTGGCCAACCTTACAGCCAACTGGGAAGTCTATTCCTGCGAACCGGACATCAGTGGTGTCACAATATTACGTTAAAGGAGTAATGTACATGCTCGAAGAATATCTTATTGTTCACAAATCCATTTTACCGGACTACTACCAAAAAGTAGTTCAGGCGCGGGACATTTTGTCCACACACCCGGAACGGGGTGTCAGCGATGTGGTAAAAGAAGTGGGTATTTCCAGAAGTACCTACTACAAGTACAAGGATTACATCTTCCTCCCGGAAGGCAACCTGGCGGAGCGACGGGCCGTAATTAATCTGGTGCTGTTTCACGAAGCCGGTACACTTTCCAACTGCCTGAATCTGCTTTCCTCCCTGGGAATCAATGTTTTGACAATTTCTCAATCCATTCCCGTTGCGGATAAGGCCAACGTAACCATTTCCATGGATATCAGCAACATTTCCTGTCCCATGGATACTGTACTTAGTAAACTAAAAGATATCAAGGGCGTCAAAAAAGCGACCTTATTTTCTATTGAATAGTCGCTCATATTACCCAAAAAAGTGCCGGGATGCTGTCCCGGCACTTTCTATTTTTCATTGCTGTTTAAATCGTCAATGATGCGACTCATGCGCTCATCTTTCACATGGTAGGTGGGAGTCAACGGCCATGGTAACCCCAGAAGGTACTCTTGATCTCTGCTGTTTAAAACAGAAATCTTTTTTAAAAACTTCTCCTTATCCTTGTACATTTCCTTTCCGAATTCACAGCAAACATACTCCCTTTGTGGACAGGTTTCCTCCTTGACCACTTTGACAAAGCTTTGTTTGCCGGTGGAATTTTGTACCTTTTCATAAGACACCACCTGTCTTATATCACCCTTTTTGGGAGGACTCATGGATACAATTCCCATCTCCAGGTAATGTTCCCATACCACCTGCTGAATGCAGCCGATGGAAGTCGGATACGTCAGTTCTTCTTTAATTTGATCTACGGTGTACCCTAAATCCGCCAAATGGCGAATGGCACCTGCACTGGCTACGTCCGTGGTAAAACGGTGCAAAGCCTGCATAAATCCGTCCTTTTCTCCCATAACACCTCTTAGCCTTCAATGGCAATATACTTCGGTTCTTCCACTTTCTTCACGTCGTTCTTTGGAATCTCCAGTTTCAAAACGCCGTTTTCAAATTTCGCTTTAATGTCATTTTCCGTAATATTGTCACCTACATAAAAGCTTCTGCTGCAGGTTCCCACATAACGCTCTCTCTTAATATATTTTCCTTTGTCATCTTTCTGATCGTTGGACTTTTGATTGGTTGCTGTAATGGTTAAATAACCATCCTTCACCTCTCCCACAACTTCATCTTTCAAAAATCCCGGTAAATCCATTATAATGCTGTAACCGTTTTCATTCTCTGTAATATCGGTCTGCATCATACGGTGAGTATTGTCTACTCTACGAAATACATTCTCTCCCATTGGGAATCCACAAAAGTCATCAAATAAATCTTCTCCAAAAATACTAGGCATTAACATAAGTCATACTTCCTTTCCCTATACACGCATCCTATTGATGTGGTTCATTATCGATGTCTATTGCTACTGATCTCTCGATCTGATTATGTTATAACACTTTTGTTAGCACTCGTCAAGCTCGAGTGCTAACAAAAGTGTGAAAAGTTTGTGAACTTAAAATTTAGGGGATGCAATCTTTGCACCCCCATTTTTTACTTCAACACCATAGCTAAAGTATCCATCAATTTTTTCACTTCAATCGGTTTGGCAATATGACCGTTCATACCTGCTTCAATGGCTGCCTTTTTATCTTCGTCAAAGGCGTTGGCTGTCATGGCAATAATCGGCATTTCCTTTGCATAATCACTTTCAATGGCTCGTATTTCTCTTGTGGCCTGATAACCGTCCATATGAGGCATTTGAATATCCATAAGAATCAAATCGTAGTTCTTTTCCGGCTGTTCTTTCATTATTTGAACTGCAATATCACCGTCCTCTGCTTCTTCCACAACAAATCCCGCCTCTGTTAAAATGGCAATGGCAATCTCACGATTCAATTCATTGTCTTCCACAAGAAGAATCTTTTTACCGGTAAAATTCACGTCCTTCTTGTTTTTATCCATAGAAACCGACTTCTTTGCAGGTTGAGTCAACACCTCTTTTAATTCCGAGGCAAAAATAGGTTTTGTACAAAAGGCCGTTACCCCTGCACGAAGTGCGTCCTCTTCATCCACACACTTTGCGGAAGTCATCATAATAATCGGTTTTTCATTACCGATGTACTCTCGGATGCGATGAACCACTTCCATGCCACTCATATCGCTCATTACCCGGTCAATAATCACCGCATCAAATTCATTTTCCTGCTCCAGAGAATACCTCACTCTTGCCACCGCTTCTTTTCCGGAAATGGTCCACTCTGATTGCATTCCCATGTTTTTGATCATTTTGTTTACAGCAAAGCAAATATCCATGTCGCCACCTGCCACAAGGGCACGCAGTCCGTTTAATTCCCGGATATCCTTTTTGCTCTTCGCATTTTCCGTAACTGCAAAGGACAGGGAAACCACAAATTCCGTTCCCACATTTTGCTTACTTTTTACCCTTATGGTACCGCCCATCATATCCACAAAATTCTTCGTTATGGCCATGCCAAGACCGGTTCCCTGAATTCCGCTGACGGTGGCAGTATGCTCTCGTTCAAAGGCCTCAAATATATGTTTTAAAAACTCTTCGCTCATACCGATTCCGGTATCTTTTACTGTAAATTCGTAATCGCAGCGCCCCTCTTTCACTCCTCCAAGTTGTCGCACCCTTACAATCACCATGCCACCTTCCCCGGTGAACTTCATGGCATTACTTAAGAGGTTTAACAAAATCTGGCTCAGACGCAATCGGTCTGCAATCACATCTTCGTTTTCGATGCCATCATAGTCCATTACAAAATTCAGCTTTCTTGCATTAATATCGGACTGAACAATGGTTTTAATATCCTGTAACATATCCGGCAGGTGCAGTTCTTTTGCTTCGATTTTTACCTTTCCGCTTTCAATACGGCTCATATCCAGCACATCATTGATTAGAGACAACAAATGCTGACTGGAAATGGAAATCTTGGAAAGATAATCTTTTACCAGCTCCGTGTCATCCATATGGGTAGCTGCCAAAGCGGTAAAACCAATAATGGCATTCATCGGAGTACGAATGTCGTGGGACATATTGTTTAAAAAGGTGGTTTTTGCCCGATTGGCCTGCTTTGCATTGATTAGCGCTTCATTTAGCTGAAGCTCTGCCTGCTTTTGCTCATTGATTTCCTGAATGGCTAAAATCACATGGGTAATCTCGTCATAGTCATCCTTTTGGGCCGCAATCAGGGTAGCACGGTTCCATCCCTTGGTTCTTCCTTCAAATTCCAAATACTCCGTTGGCTTTTCTTCCAAGCGTTCCTTCCACTTGGAAGTATCCAAAAATTCCAGTACCTCATCCACATAGTTTGGTAAAACAAGTGCCTTTACAATTTTATTAATGGTTATTTGGGCATGATCACGACCTGTCCCGCAGGCATTGTGAATGTTATCCATGGAATGAAGCTCCCGATAACTGTCTCTTCGTAAATCCAGAATAAAAACACTGTGATAAATGTCGCTGATTGCATTAATAATATTTAAACGCAGAATCAACAGTTGACGTTGCTTTTCAATTTCAATTTCACTTTTTTTACTTTCATCAATTTCCTGTAAAACCCCATATAAAATATCGGATTCTCCATTGGTTCCGCGAATCATCTTGCCGGAAGATCGAAACCACTTATATCCCTCTTTCTTGGTTAAAATTCGATATTCCCCGCTCTGGATTTCATTTTTAGATCGACGCTCCACCGCTCTTCGATAGGTGCTGAGCATAATTTCCATATCAGCAGGATGAATTTTTTCTCTGAAAGCATCCACCGTATTTGGAAATTCTTCCTCACTATAACCCAGTAATCCCCTGAAGTTTTCTCCCCAATGGGTCTGACTGATTTTTCCATTTTCATCATAAACGCAATACCACTGTCCGGATTTCAAGGTCTCATAAATGGACTGGGTTGCTGCCATGGCAGCATTTAACTGATTTAGTGCCTTTTGCCTTTCCTTTTCCAGTGCATCGTGTTCCTTACGCTCTGTAATATCAAGGAAAACCCCATAGAAATTCATTGGGGATCCGTCTGCCCTTCTTGAAACATCACCGGTGGTTCGATACCAGCGGTATCCCTTATTTTTAGTCTTTATACGAAACTCCACGTCATAATTGTATTGTCCTTTTTTATCGTATACCGCATGCTCAATTTCACTTAACACATGTCCCAAATCATCTTTATGTATAATAGAAAACACAGATTCTGCCTCATTTGGAAAATCGTCCTTTGTCTTATATCCGATCATATGACGCAGTTCATCGCTCCATTCGGTACGAATTCGATTTCCGTGCTCGTCATAATACATGTTCCACATTCCGGTTTTTAAAACCTTATGCAGCATTCGATAGGCCTCCTCTGCACGATTGCTCTCCTCCTGCAGACAAATTTCATCATTGACATTTTTAAACCCGATAATGAATTTTTCCCTTTTTTTATCGACAAAAGCAATGCGACACTCAAAAAAGTGCAGAGGTCCCCGACCTTCTTTTTGCTTACGGAAGGTAAAAAAGTGCATCTCCTTTTCCACGTCTAATTTTTTTACCTTATCCACCGTGGTAATATTTTCAAATAAGGGACGATCTTTTTCGTAAACACTGTTTTCAATGTAGTCTGCCATGTTGATTTCATAAGTACCAAAATAGGCATAGTTACCGTAATGCTTTTCCTTTAAATCCTCAATCTGATAACATACGGTTTCACTGGTTTTTGTATCCACCGTATAGATCATTTCATAGTCATTCATCCAGGCAAACAACATGTTTTGATAATTTTCCTGATGCTCTTTTTCGTACTGAAGCAATTGCTTTGTAAGCATGGTAGCCACCATGCGCAAAAGCACTGTCATTTCCACCCGGGCTTTGGGATTGTCCACACCGATGAATCCAATGGGTTTATCACGCCATAAAAGGGCTGCACCCATGAAAGAAGTGGTGTTTCTGGACGCAAAAAAACGGTATTCCTCACTCTCTTTTGAAAATGTATCCAACACAAATGGGAGATAGCATTCCCCATACTCCTCCATCATCTTGTTAAACTCTTTTGCATCCTTTGCCGGAATACGGGCACAATTCTCTTTTTCCGAAGAGATTCCTTCATTGCACCACTCGTTGGCACAACTAATATAGGTGCCGGTTGTGCTATATCGGAAAAGAGAGACTCTATCCGCCATATACACCTTTCCCAAATGGCCAAGCACACCCTCTATCTCATTTCCATCCAAATTCAGATTGGACAGTTCCTGCAAAAAATCCCGCAGGATTCGATCATGTTCCTCTGTTGTTCGTATCATATACGGTTTCAACCTCCAATAAGCCCTTCTATTGCTTAATCATACCATAAATCACAATCTCTTTCCCCAAATTTCACAAACAATTAATATTTATATTATCGATTATCTGACATTCCATCTATAAATTTTAAAAACACAAAAAGTTCCGGGGATTTTCTCCTGGGAACTTCATTTTTGGGAAGGAGGGGATGCCGTCTATGTCATACCGCACATCCCCGTCAGATATATATAAATTAGTCAGTTAACTGATTTCACCGGACGGATCTAAAATATCCTCCTTGGTTGTCACTGCTGCAGCAATTGCGTATTTTAAGCTCTCTGCAATCTGCTCAAGTGACATGAACGGTGTACCGTTTGGTTTATTTACAACCTGTTCCGCTGCAAATGGTACGTGAATGAATCCTGCACGGATTCCCTGATATTTTGTAGCAGTCATGTGAAGTACATTATACATTACACTGTTGCATACATAAGTTCCTGCAGTATAGGAAACATGACATGGAATCTTGTGATCTCTTACATTTTTCACCATAGCTTTTACCGGAATGGTTGCATAATAAGCAGGTGCTCCTTCTTCTTTTAACGGCACACCCATTGGCTGCTCTCCTGCATTGTCCGGAATTCTTGCCTCAGCAAGGTTTACTGCTACTCTTTCAATGGTGACACAGGAACGATTTCCTGCCTGTCCCACATTGATTACAATATCAGGCTGATATTTCTTAATTCCTTCCTCCACTGCAATTTCGCTTTTTGAAAAAACGGTTGGAATCTCAAGCTTAATAATTTCAGCTCCCTCAATTTCATCCGGAAGCATTTTTACTGCTTCGTATGCCGGATTCACTGCTTCTCCCCCAAATGGATCAAAACCTGTAACTAATACTTTCATTTGTTTTCTTCCTTTCTCTATTCTTCTACGCTAACAATCAGCGGTCGTTTTCTTTTACATGTCACGCAAATATCATCCTGTAATTCATACTTTGTCTCATACACTTTTTGCGCCCTTTCAATCATATGAATAATAGCCTCATCGTGCATTAAATGCGCTCTTGCACACTGGTTTAAGTATGCTCCCTGTGCAGTTTCGTCAGCCACCTCACTGACATAGTCCAATCCAAGAATCCATGGGAATCGAATGGACGGATATCTGTGACTGTCATCATATTCATGAGGAATCCAATAATTTATCATGTTTTTGTAGTAGGTTGCCGGGAACATTTTTGGCATCCATTTATGGGCATACTTTTCAAATTGGCGGGCCCACATAAGATTCTCTCTTGTAACCTCTTCACTATTAAGATAGGTATTGGCAATCACTTCCTCGGTCACCTTGTTCATTGCAATATTGCTCTTATATTCCTCTCCGGTAATATGGAAGAAATATCCGTAAAGCAGGGATCTTGGAAGCCAAAATCCACGAAAACTCGGTGCGGTATAACCGGAATAAGGCTGATCCCATTCATGACTTGGAACTCCATGGTTATCAATCAACGCATCCGGAAGTAATGTCATAAACAATCTTCTTAAACCTATAGCCTCCGTATGAATGGTTTCTTTTACAAAGTGATCGTGATAAAACTCTTTTCCCACTGCGTTAAAACGAGCTACATGCAATTTCCAATTTGGATTTTCTTTCTGCAACTCATAATGAATGGCAGCGCCGTCCACGTTGTCCATTGGCACAATGGTAAGATTCATTTTATCGGTCAGTTGTTTGTATTCCTCTTTGGTTAAAAGTTTCTTGATCAGCATAAACGCTTCGTTGGTGCTGGACACTTCGTTGGCATGATGTCTGCACATAATCAGCTCCGTAGGATAATGTACACTTCGCTTGGTTCTTGAAGTATATCCTTGATGTCCCGGGTCAAACTCCACCGCATAATGCTCTCTTCCTTTGTAGGAACGGGTGGTACGATAGACCTTGATGCCTTTTACCCGTTTCAGTTGCTGTATCAATTTTAAATATTCGTGGTATCCGATCAACTCATCCTCAGGAACTTTCACATCTTCTATGGACAAGTCCTTTTTTGTTGCCGTTGCCTTATTAACCTGCGCTTTGAATAAAAATTCATCCACCTCAAACCACAGTTCATCTGCAAAGTAAATTCGATTTGCAATGTCAAGCACTTTTAAATCCAATAACTGTGCATAGGCTTTTACATAGTTTTTCGGAACACCTTTTACCTTTATTTTTACAATGATCTTATTCTGTTCCTGACAAATTTCTCCCACATAAATCTGAATATCTTCTTTTTTCAAGGTGTTCACAATTCGTTTTTCTCTGATGAAAAGGGCCGGTTCATCCGACTCCTGTCGAAACAGTTCCACCTCCATGGTTGGCGCACCTTTTGCCTTGTGAATACATGGTAAAATCAAGCCCGGCGCATCGGTTAATGCCCCCTCCTTCTTTTGACCGTAACATTTAAAGTAATCGGTACCCACAAAATACATATCCTGGTGCAGTGCTTCCAAAGTGGAGAACATATCCTCTCTGGAATCCAGCTTTTCATTGGGTTCACTGGCACTTACGTCCAGTTTCAGGGTGCTGAAAAACGGCTGCTGCGAAATTAAATTGCTGCCACCGGTTTTTTCATCCACATAAGTTCTCACCTGTGGAAGTACCTGTCCCTGGTAAGTATCCCAGATATAGTCAATATCCGTTTTTATCTCTTCATCAACCAAAATCTCTCCGTTGACCAAAACCTTCAAATATCCTGTGGTAGGATGGACCTTACCCATGGTCGGATATTCATCCAGATAAAAACGTTCTTTATAACGAACCTTATAAGAATCTTCTAAAATAGTGTTTTCTTCTTCATCCAATGCTCGAATAAGGTAAGTAATGTCTTCCTCCCCTTCGTAAGGTACAAATACCACCTGATCTCCGCTGATTTGCAGTTCTTTTACAATCACGTCCTCAATCGGATACAATTCCTGTAAGAATCGAATGGGCATATCATACCAATAGGATTCTCCCTTATCCCCATTATTATAAGTAGGTGTGGCTCCATCTTCGTCCACCCACTCCTTTTGTCCTTCCGGAATAAAAGGTTGAAATGCAATTTCAAATTTTGAAACCTTCTTTCCCTTTAATCTGGTTAGAACCTGTTCTTCTATATAACTAAATCCCTGTTTGTAGGCGCATATAATCTGTGCTTCTTTTATGGTGGCTCCTTTTTCTTCCATTTGTGCCTTTACATTGCCAAAAAGTTCTTTACGAACTATTTTATCTTCACTTAAAGCACTGTAAATTTCCACCACATCACCCCGGTTTAACTTGTTATATACCCGAGTTTTCATGATTTCATTAAATACGTCCACTTCCCAAGGAAACTCATATTCCTTTTTATAAACAAGGCAGTCCTTCTTGTAATCCACAAAACTGACGGAAGGAAATTCCTTTTCCAATTCCTCACGTCTCTCTTCTACTTCAGGATTTACATAAGCTAACGCACTGCCCATTTCCTGCACATCATTTGCTCGAAGTGCAGCTAACTGGCCATCTAAGGTTTTCATTTGAAATCCTTCTGCCATTTCTGTCATTGTATCAATCCAGGTGTCAAATCCACCCTGCAAAGGAAATTCTTCGCAGACCTTTGCAACAAATGTTACCAATTCTTCTCCGCTACCATGCACATTGATTTGCAACGGTTTTTGAGATTCCAAAGACATGCCCGTTGTCTTTCCTTTGGAAAAACGAATAACATTTCCTTTTCTCTCTTCTTTTACAAGAAGCACACCTTTATAAGAGGTGGTTTCCATGCCCAGGCGAAAGGCCATGTTACAAGCTGCTTCCAGCAAGTCTTCAGAATCCTCTTCCATTACAAAATGAACGTCCATTGTATCCGGTAACCGGTCCAAATCCATATCCTTTAAAACTTCGCCTGTGGAAAACAGTGTTTCCAGTCCCCGCTCTGTTCGGAAATCAAAATCCGGCATAGGTTTGGCATAGTCAGAGGCTGCTACGTAATCTTTTGGTAAAATCTGCTGCTTTGTTTCCTTATTTTCACAGGAAAATTCGGAAAATGCCTTTGGTATTTCCAGTCCATTCTCAAAAGAAGTTACCGGAAATGTTGCAGATTCCGAATGAAATCCGCACCATCTTGCATATTCTACTGCCAGTACCATTTCATCAAATTTCATGTTGTGACGCAACTTTATGGCGTCTTTCCATACGTAGTTCATACAGCCCCCAATCTATCCGTTAATATACTACCGGTTCCGGGACAATAATATTACCCTTGTCTATAATCTGCCGATTATCTGTGTAAATATTCGGCTCATGACATACCAAATCAAAATGTCCGTTGGCATTTTGTTTGCCGCCAAGTGCAATATTTCGTCCCAGCCCAATATGAAATGTGCCATAGGAAGATTCATCTTCAATATAGCAATTTCCATCACAATGGGACTTGGAATTTAATCCGATTCCAAGCTCTCCCGCAATATAAATTCTCGGATCGCAATATCCTTCCATATATTCTTTGAGGCGTTTCCCTGTTGGTGTTGCCTCAATGTCTACAATTTTTCCGTTTTCAAATACGATTTTTGTTTTTTCCGTGGCTTTACCTATATAACCAAGCGAACCATCCAGCATCATAATTCCCTGTGTTTTTGTTTCTTCAATGGGAACATATACCTCTATGCTTGCCGAAGAATAACCTTTTCCATCTTTCACAACACCGTTGAAAAATCCCGGCTTACGTCGCTCTTTGTATACCTTTAAGTCTGTTCCTGCTTCTGTCTGAATACGCACATACTTGGACTGTTTTAAGTATTTCATAATAACGTTCGCCATCATTTTGCTCTTCTTCGTATCCATTGTCATAAAATCATAGGCCAACATGCTTCTACCATCGTTGGTTGATAATGGTAAAGACATAAACTTTTTCCGTTTTTTAATCGCCCTTCTTGCTGCCTTTGTGGTGACCAGAGAATAATCCGTGGCTGCAATAATTGCGGTATAGGAATCAAACACATTTTCATTCTCATCAAAATACACGCCCACGTGCCTTCCGGTTTCCTCAAGCATCATAACGGCAACAGAATTTGTAATTTCCTTCGCGCAGTGTAGTAACATATTGGCTTCGTCCATATGTTCTTTGGTTGTTACGATTAACACATTGTCACGAGCTTCCACATGTACCCATGTTCGTATTACAATTTCAGCTCCCCGTTTCATGTCTTCCATCATCTTTATTACTACCTGTTATACCTTATTTATTTGAATGCAATCATGTATCCAATCTGGAAAATCAGCATGATAATTGCAACAACAACCTGATTCTTGATTACACCCCAACGATCTTTCATGTTCAAAATCGCTACCGGTACAATATTGAAGTTGGCTGCCATTGGTGTACATAAAGTACCGCAGTATCCACAAGTTAAAGCTAACATTCCGATGATTACAGGATTGGCTCCATATGCTAAAACGAATGGTCCACCAATACCTACTGTCATAACGGTGATGGCGGCAAAAGCGTTACCCATAATCATGGTGAATAATGCCATACCAATTGCGAATACAATAATACCAACATTGACATTTCCCTTTGGAACAATGTTTTCTACCATTCCGGCAACAACTTCACCAACACCTGCTGCGGTAAATACTCCACCGAGGCATCCAAGTAACTGTGGTAACATACAAAGAGGTCCCATAATGGATAAAAATCTCTCAGATTCTTTTAAGAATACAACCGGTTTGTTTTCAGATGGGTTGTAAGCCATTAAGATAATCATCGCAACGATGACACCAAGTGTAACTGCTACCATTGAGCTGATGTTTGTAAAGAATGCCATTACTAAAGAGAATAAACCTACACAAATTGCAGGGAAGAAAATCTTCATTCCTACTTTGTGATACTGTTCTTCTGTATGTTCTTTGCTAGGTGTGTCTACATGTCCAACTTTTACTTTCTTGAAAATTGGCGGTAAACACATAAGAATTACTAATGCTCCTGAAACCTTTGCAGGAAGCCATGTACCAAAAGCACAAACAACACCGAATGCGCCCCAGAAAACTCCTGTTCCGATTCTGGATGGGTTTTCTTTATCCAAAAAGTTTTTGATTGCTGCATAGATGGCAATTAATCCAATAATTACCCAAACGAGGTTCAAAAGGTTAGCTCCAAGAACTTCGTTAATCTGTATAAATTTCAAATTCGCCATTTGTCTACCCCCTATTTCTCTGTGCCGTAATATTTCTTAGAGATCTTCTTATCTTTTACAAAGGTTACAACACATACGGCTACAAGTGCTACAATTGCCACCGGAATTTCTGCGGCTGCAAGTTCAATTAATTCCACCTCGTAACCAAGGGATGCCAACGTACTCTGTACAAGCACGCCACCGGCTCCTCCAACGAACAATACCTGGAAGAAGAACCATGTTATGTTTTCCATTGCGGAAGACATACCCTTAATATCTTCAATGTGTTCCTCTTTGGCTTCATGCCCCTGGTTCTTAACTGCTGCTTCGGCCATTGGTAAAACAACCGGACGAACGAATCCTGCTACTCCACCGAATCCTACGTTAAATGCACCAAAGATTGCTCTCATGACACCATATGCCACAACAACTTTTCCTGCTGTAGCACCCTTGACCTTCTTAATAAGATCTGTGGCCGCCTCTCTCAATCCGTTTCTTTCAAGGACACCGGTAATCAAAAGAATTGGGATGAAAATCGCCATACTTCTGTTAGCAACAAAGTTCGTTCCAATTGCTTCCAAAAGTCCGTCAAGTCCAAGACCTCCGGCAAATCCTGTTACAATCAGTGCCAAAAAGATAATCAAAATCGAATCCAACTTTAATGTGAATCCTAAAATTACGATTAAAACACCGACAAGTTTTAAATACTCCATCTTCACTTCCTCCTTATGGATAATAATAAAAACCAGCCAAAATTGAACACAAGTATATACTCAATTCCGTACTTCGTTCTTGATTTCAATACTAACATAGTTTATAATAATGTTCAAGGCGATTAAGTCAGATTAATTTAGAAAAAATTAATAGTTTTTTCAAAATTCCATTACAATTTTTTAACTTTTAAAAAGGGGGAAAACAAATTCGATGCGAGGTCCATATAAGACCCAGACAAGGGAGAATATTATGAAGGCGGCATGGGAACTTTTTCAGGAGAAGGGATATGAAAATGCCAGCATTTCAAGTATTATTGAGCGTTCCAATTCATCCAGAAGCGCTTTTTATCATCATTTCCACAGCAAGGAGGAATTGCTTTTCTCAGTTGCATACACTTATGATGATGACTATGATTTCTGGTTGCATCAATTCTATCGCGAGGATAAACACACTGTGGATAATCTGATTTCCTATAACACCTTTGTAATGAAGGTGGTGGAAACTTCTTCTTACAAGTCCTTATATCCACATTTGTATGGTTTACAGGTTATGACCGATGGGGTTCGTCATATCTTAAACCCGGAACGTCGCTATTATCAAATTTTAAGGGAATTACTAAAGAACGGTTTTGAAAAAGGGGAGCTGAACTCTCCTCACTCCTATGCCGTGTTGACAGACATGATCACCAGCTTTCAGATTGGGATAATTTACAGCTGGTGTCTCCAAAAAGAGCGCTATGCATTGATTCAATATGCACAGGATCTGTTAAATCCGTTTTTAAACTCATTGCGTGCTGATTAATTGGCCAATCTCAATGGAGTTTACTTCCGTTGGGTTATATAAATTCCTCAAATTATTAAAAAAGACTGCCACAACCATTTGTGTGGCAGTCTTTTGCTGTTATTTAAAGAATTTCATGCTTTCTGCAATCTGATCGGTAACTTCTTTCAGTCGGATAATATCCTCATCCAATTCAATTAAAGTTTCATCAAGCAAGGTTGCACTTGCTGTAGTTTCTTCAGCAGATGCTGCATTTTCTTCGGAAATTGCAGATAAGTTTTCTACGGTAGCCGTAATCTTATTCTTGGAAGAATTAATGGAATCCACAGCGGATGTAATGGCATTGGCATTACTTTCTGTTGATGTAATGGCATCCTCCAATTCTTTGAAGCTTCCCATGGTAGCTTCCACAAGTTCTTTCTGCTCATCCGCCTGGGTCTCCAGACGCTCGCTGGCACTTACTGTAATTTCTGACTGGTTAATTAACTTCTGCACAATGTCTCCGATTTCCTTTGCAGATGCATTGGACTGTTCGGATAATGTCTGGATTTCAGAAGCAACAACCGCAAATCCTTTTCCTGCTTCTCCTGCTCTTGCAGCCTCAATCGAAGCATTCAGAGATAAAAGGTTCGTCTGCGTAGCCACACTGGTAATTAAACCAACGGCTTTTTGAATTTCAAGAACAGAATCGTTGGTCAAATCTGTCTGAGATTTAATGGACTTGATAGCCTCTGTGGTTCTTTCGGTTACTTCAAGTACCTTATTCATATTTGCATTGGCAAGCTTTTGAACATCGGTCATGGTATTGATGGCATTGGACAAATCCTGGGTATCCGAATTCACATGATCAATGGCACTTCCAATATCTGCCACTTCCGCTGCTGCATCTGTGGTTTCCTGAGCCTGAGAAGTCGCACCCTGTGCCACCTCGTCAATGGCAATGGAAACATTGGATGTGGTTTCCTTGGCTGTGGTGGATACCTTTGCAAGATTATCTGCCATCTCTGTCATGGTAACCGTTGCAGCTTTCAAATCTCTTACGATTACGTCAAATTTATCGGTTAAGAAGTCTGTACTTCTTGCAATATCTCCGATTTCCGTCTTATCAGATCCCAGCTGGCGGACTGCTTCGTTATCCGGATCAAGATATCCGTCTGCCATGCTATCAAGAACATTGGAACATGCCTTGATGGATCTGGAAATTTTCTTTCCAAAGAATACTGCCACAACAATGGCAATAATTGCAATGGCAAGAATCACAATAACTGCCACCCTCAATACTTTTGTAATTGTGGAAAGTGCATCATCTTCATCTGCTGTAATCACAAGAATATAGCCGTTTGACAACTGCTGATAAGAAGCATACTTCATAACCCCTTCAAATTCATACTCCGCTACTGCGCTTTGAATGGATTTACCTGCTGCCACATCAGATACCAGGCCTTTTACAACTTCATTTTCAACGCTGGCGCCCACCTTATCCTTGGTTGGATGATACTGCATGGTACCTTCGGTATCTACCAAATATGCATAAGAAGAATCCATTCCTTCCACTTTTGCTGATGCTAAAATTTCACTATACAATTCATAGTTTAACTTTTCACCGTGCTCTATGGCTCTATCAAGATTACTTCCGTAACTCTTTACCATTCCAAGCATGGTATCCTTTACATTTCCCAAAATATCGCTTCGGTAACTTGGCACGATAATTGCCATACAAATTAAACTGGAAAGCAATGCTGAACAAATTGTCATAGCAATAATACTGCTTCCGATGGACCTCCCTGCCCGTTTCATCTTTTTTCTTTCCATAAGACTCAATCCTTTCCTGCCTTTTTTATTGCATTCTATCAAAATTTTAACCCATTTTAGTACACACTTCAATTAAATTTTTACACTTTTTCCATATTGTATCAAAAAAGAGACCGAATTATATAATATTCGGTCTCTTAAAGCTTTATTTTCTCTTTTTAGAAATTAACCTGGATTAAAAGCATAATAGCCGCAAATGCACAAATAATTCCCATCAATGGCATAATGAATTTCAGCCATTTATCATAGGTTACATCTACCATTTCCAAACTTGCAAGAATCAATCCGGTTGGCGTAATAAAGGAAATCAATCCCTGTCCAAAGATGTAAGCAGAGATGACTGCATCTCTTGGAATTCCAACAGTGTCTGCCAAAGGCGCCATAATCGGAATGGATAACACTGCAAGTCCTGAAGATGAATTAATAAAGAATCCAAGTACAATATAAATCAATAACATAACGATAATAAATACGTTTGGATTCATTCCCTCTACCAGTCCGGAAAATCCATGTAAAATGGAATCGGAAATCAAACCGTTTTCAAGAATAATATTGATACTTCTTGCAATACCGATGATTAAGGCAACGCCCATCAAATCAGCGGCACCTGCAACAAAGTTGGTAACGAATTCTTTTTCTTTTACCCCTGCAAGAACTCCGATGATCAAACCGGAAACAAGGAATAATGCTGTCATTTCTCCAAACCACCAGTCAAGCTGAGATACACCGTAAATCATAACAACAAAGGTTGCAAAGAAAATCAGTAATACCAATTTAAAACGGAAGGTCAATGCCGGAGCCTCAACCTCATTTTTAAATTTCGCTTCAATGGCTTCTCTCTCCTCATATACAAGAGATTTTGTAGGATCTGCCTTCATCTTTTTGGCATAACGAAGAATGTACACCAAAGTAATAATGGTTGCAATAATAAGTCCAATCAAACGAAATGCCATTCCGTTGGTAAAGTTAATACCTGCTGCATTGGATGCAATTACTGCAGAAAACGGGTTTACCGTTGAGAACATGGTACCTATGGAAGAGCCCATATAAATTGCTGCAATACATACAAAAACATCATAGCCTGCAGCAAGGAAAATCGGAATCAAAATTGGATAAAATGCAATGGTTTCCTCTGCCAAACCAAATGTGGTTCCACCAAGTGCAATTAAGAAAGTAATAAACACAATCAATAAATACTCTCTACCCTTGGTTGCTCTTGAAAGTGCTGCGATACCTGCATTAAAAGCTCCGGTAAAATTCAAAACCCCAATGACACCACCGATGATAAATACAAATAAAATAACATCGATACTGTCCTGAATACCGCTGACAGGTGCCATGATTACTTCTTTCAGACCCTGTTTCTGTGGAGCCAGCTCCTCGTAAGTACCCGGAATTGCAATTGGCTTGTAAATACTTCCGTCTTCAAATTTTTCAAATTTACTCTTGATATGAAGTTCATCCAGTGTTTTCTGGGAACCTTCCATCTCCTGTGTGCTTCCATCCGGAGCTGTCACGGTAAACACTTTTGTCTCCGTATCATAAGACAGCTTGGAATAAGATCCTGCCGGAATCACCCATGTTAAAATGGCTGCGAAAATCAGCACAATGAACAATACGGTGTACGCAGTAGGAAATGAAAACTTCTTTTTTTCTTGTGACATAAATACCCTTCTCCTTTACATAATATTCATACGAGTCCTATATTATCAAATTTAAACAGTTTATTCAATCATTTTCGCTAATTTTTGTACATTATGTGCTTAGACTCTGTTCTAAATTTAATTTTTCTGAATATTTACATTAATTTCTCTTTTGTACACATATTATAACGCGTTCTAATGCATAAAAAAGGAGACAACGCACATTTTATGCATTGTCTCCTTTTTATTGTTTGAATTGATTCTTTATTTTCCACACCCAGGCTAACCCGGCCAGGAAAATCATCAATACCGTGATTCTTGCCATCATCAAAACTTTCTCATCCGAGATGACCATGGATAGCGCTCCCAACGCCAAAAAGGCGGTGCCAAGCACAAAAAACGGTTTACTGATGGCTTTTGCGTATCCCTCTTTATCCTCTACTTCCTCAAGATTATCTCCTTCAATCAGCCCGGTATTTCCTTTACTCAAAGAATATCCTGTCACATAGAAAAAGACAGCTACGCCAATCATTAGCAAAACAAAAATGATCAACTTAATTCCTCCTGCACTTTGCCTCAAACTTCTCACAGTTACCTGCCTGCCAATAAATCTGTCCCGGAATCTCTTCCCTGTATTTATCACAGGTGTGCGGTTCCCCCGGCTTTGGTGTTTCTGTGTGATAATTTTGGCAACGAAGACATAACGGTAATCGAACCTGCATATGCCAATCCCCCTCTTCTTTTATCTCCATGTATTATAGCATAAAGTTCTCCAATTCCGTCATTCCTTTTCCTGTTTTTGCAGATACCGGAAAAATCTTAATTTTTGGATTCAACCTTTTTACCCTTTCACAGCATAACTCTAGGTCAAAATCAAAGTATTCCAAGGTATCCATCTTGGTTATCACAAGCACATCGCTTTTTTCAAACATCAAAGGATACTTCAAAGGTTTGTCGTCTCCCTCCGGAACACTTAAAATCATCATATTCATGGTGGCTCCCGTGTCAAACTCCGCAGGGCAAATCAGGTTTCCCACATTTTCGAGGAAAATCAGATCAAGACTTTTTTCCTCCAGAAGGGCTCTCATCGCCCGTGCCGTCATGCCCGCATCCATATGGCACATTCCGTCGGTGTGAGCCTGAATTGCTTTTGCTCCAAGCTTTTCAATGCGAATCGCATCCACCTCAGAAGCAATATCCGCCTCCATCACCCCGATTTGTCTTTTGTCCCCCATATCCTGAATCATTCTTGATAACAGGGTAGTTTTCCCGGACCCGGGTGAAGACATAACATTCACCAGCTCCATCTGCTGCTCCTTTAACTCTTTACGTAAAAGAGCAGCATCCTTATCGTTGGACTCTGTGATTGTTTTATTCAATTCAATTACTTTCATCTACCGCTCCTCTTCCTGATAAGCTTTTACTTCCTTTTCCAGCCAATTGATCCAGGCATCGAACCCTTCCCCGGTTTTTGCACTGACCGGTAAAACCTCCATGTCCGGATTTAATTGTTCCACGTACTTTTTACAGTTTTCCACCCGGAAGTCAAATACCGGGGAAACGTCCATTTTACCCACCAGCAACAAATCGCTGACTTCAAACATCAACGGGTACTTTAACGGCTTATCGTCTCCCTCCGGAACGCTTAAAATGGCCACCTTTTTATTGGCTCCCACATCAAATTCCGCAGGGCATACCAGATTTCCCACATTTTCAAGGAACAAAATATCAATATCAGACACATCCAGTTTTTCCATGCCCCGTTTTGTCATATCCGCGTCCATATGGCAGGACCCACCTGTATGCAGCTGAATCACCTTGGCACCGGCATTTTTTACCGTCACAGCATCCACATCCGAATCCACATCCGCTTCCATAACCCCAATACGATAGCGATTTTTTAACTGCTCTATAGTCCGTACTAACGTGGTTGTTTTTCCCGCTCCCGGTGAAGCCATAAGATTCACCAAAAAGGTGCCTGTCTCTTTGCACATTTTTCGCACTTCCATGGCTGCCTTGTCATTATCCGCCAAAACATTATATTTGGTCTCTAAAATATCAAATTCTCTTTTATTCATTTTTCTTCAAATCCTCATTGTACAATGTGAACTTTCCTTCGATGGCTTCTTTTGTGAACTCCTCAATCCATAAAATGGCTCCCCGGTAATCCTTTTTCTCCAGATATTCCAGTGAATGCAGGGTATGCTCATAGAGCGTTTGCACTCCGTAGAGCCGGCAAAATCGAACCCATAGGGTTACGCAAGGCCCCCGAAAAGCCGACATAATCAATCCCAGCATAGTATTTTTACCAATGGCAGCCAATTCCAGTTGAAACTCCATGGCTCCTTCTGCCGCCTCCTGCAGGGTATTTGCATTTTTGATTCCTTCCACCACCTGATAGAGCTGTACTAAGTTTTCTTCCGTCATGTTTTTCATCGCATCACTGATGGTAAGACGCTCCAGTGCCCAGCGTATCTCCAAGATGGAACGAATATCCTTATCGGTAAAAATATCTCCTTTTATGCGCATCACCGCATTTAAGGTATCCACACTTGCAAATCGTCTGTAATCCGCCACAAAAACACCCTGACGGGGTATCACCTGTAAAAACCCCTGTGTTTCCAGCACGGCGATTCCGGTATTTACAATGGTTCTGCTAATTCCCATCTCCTGAGCCAGTTCCCTCTCCGGCGGTATTTTTGTTCCGATTTTCAGTTCCCCGGACAAAATCATTTCTTGTATTTTTCGTATAAAAAGTTCTCGTTGAGATGGTGCTTCCAGTTTTTCAAATTTCATAATTTTTTCTCCAGACCTACATGGATTGTTCTTGCGGCTCAGGAACTTCAATCTCCTTAATCATCATTTGATTTCCAGAAACCAGCCAGGTATTCTCACTTTTACAGTAAGGGCATATCTTGGCATATTTTACGGTCTCGTAGGTTTTTTTGCAATCTCCGCACATGGTTATGGCTTTGATCGGTTCAATTTCCAGTTCGCAATTTTCAAGAAGCGGTTCTCTTTTTCTCGCCCATTTCCAACAATCATGCAAGTATTCCGGAATCACGGTGGAAACCTCTCCAAGGCAAATCACCACCTTTTGGATTTCCACCAGTTCATTCTCGTTGGCCACTTCTTTTAAATCATCTATGATTTTAAACGTTACTCCAAGTTCATGCATAGGCTACTTCTTTTTCTTTCCAAATTTAATATGAATGGCCTGCTTTGCTGCATACGGTAAAATGTATTTCATCTTATCCTCGCTCTTTCGCATAACAGAACACTCCGGATTTTCACGATACAGATGAATGGCGTCAAATTCACATTTTGTGGTACACACGCCGCATCCCACACAATGATTTTCATCCACCACACTGGCTCCGCAACTAAGACATCTTGCCGTTTCCGCTTTTACCTGTTCTTCGGTAAATACCTTCTTCAAATCGCGGAAACTCTTTTTATCTCCGTCCTTTTTACCCGGAACCTGTCGTTGTGAATTGTCGTAACTTTCCACCAGAATGTCATCCTTATCAAGTTCCACATAGTCATTCTGATTTCTTCCTATGGTTAATGAGGTATGTGGCTGCACATATCTGTGAATGGAAATGGCCCCTTCTTTTCCGGCTGCAATGGCGTCTATGGCGAACTTCGGTCCTGTATACACATCGCCTCCCACAAAAATATCAGGTTCTGCTGTCTGATAGGTTTTTGCATCTGCTTTTGCACCGTTGCCACGGCCTAATTCCACCTTGCTTCCTTTTAACAAATCCCCCCATACAATGCTTTGTCCAACGGCCAAAACCACATGGCGGCAAGGAATTTCCAAGGTCTCCTTTTCATCATATTTCGGGTTAAAACGTCCTGTTTCATCCTTTACAGAGACACACTTTTTAAACACAATGGCGCACACATTGCCCATGACATCTTTTTTGATTTCCTTTGGTCCCCATCCGCATTTGATTTCTACTCCGTCCTCTTCTGCCTCCTGTACTTCAAAATCGGCAGCCGGCATAATATCTCTTGTTTCAAGGCACAATTGTGTTACCTTGTAATTGCCTACACGTGTAGCATCTCTGGAACAGTCAATGGCAACATTTCCGCCGCCTACAACCACCACATCACCTTTTAAGTCATAGGCTTCTGTGGCATTGATTTCTTTTAAGAAATCCACTGCTGTGGTTACTCCAATGGCATCTTCTCCATCGATTCCAAGTTTTCTTCCTCCCTGGCAACCGATTGCAATATAAAAGGCTTTATATCCCTGCTTTCGCAGTTCATCCAGGGTAATATCTTTTCCAACTTCCACTCCGGTTTTTATTTCCACTCCCATGGCACGAATCACATCGATTTCCGCTTCCACCACGTCTTTTTCCAGTTTGTAGGATGGAATTCCATAAACCAGCATACCTCCGGCTCTCTCATTTTTCTCAAACACCGTTGGTGCATATCCTTTTTCTGCCAGGAAGAAAGCACAGGATAATCCTGCAGGTCCGGCACCGATAATAGCCACCTTATCCTGACTAAAATCTCCATCTACCTTTGGAATCACCTTCTTTGGAATATATCTTGTCTCTTCCTTTAAATCCTGCATGGCAATGAACTTTTTCACTTCATCAATGGCAATGGCCTCATCAATGGTACCTCTGGTACATGCATCTTCACATCTTCTGTTGCAAATATGACCGCAAATTGCCGGCAAAGGATTGTTCTTTTTAATCAGTGCAAGAGCATCCTGATAACGTCCCTGGGATGCCATTTTTAAATATCCCTGTACTGCAATATGTGCCGGACAGGCTGTTTTACATGGCGCCGTACCGCTTCGATAGGACTCCACACGGTTGTGATCTCTGTAATCCCAGTCCCAGTCTGCTTCTGTCCATTTTTTCTCAGATGGAAGCTCATGTTTTGGATACTCCACTTCACTTCCGTCTTTTTTACAAAGCTTTTGTCCCAATTTTACCGCTCCTGCAGGACAATACTCCACACATCGTCCGCAGGCCACACAATTTTGCGGATCCACCTTGGCCACATAGGCGGAACGGGACAGATTCGGCGTATTGAATAAAAGCGATGTTCTAAGGGCATAGCATACATTCACATTACAATTACAAATGGCAAAAATCTTATCCTCCCCATCAATATTTGTAATCTGGTGAACAAATCCGTTCTCCTCTGCCTTCTTAAAAATCTCCATGGCTTCTTCTCTGGTAATATATTCTCCGCCTTTATTGGTTTCCACCACATAATCCGCCATATCTCCAACAGCAATACACCAGCCGTCTTCCACATCTCCGCATCCCTCATCGTAAGTCTTTCTGCTTCTCCGACAAGAGCACGGTGACTTGGCATATTTTCCGTCATATTTATCCAGCCAATGGGAAATTTTTTCAATATCAATCGCCTCATTATTGGTCTCGATTGCTTTTTCCACCGGAATTACATGCATTCCGATTCCTGCTCCTCCCGGCGGTACAATCTTCGTTACTTTTTCCAACGGCAATCTGGTCATATGCTCAAAGAACATTCCAAGCTCCGGATGTTCATCAATCAAATCCTTATTCATATTTGAAAATTCACCGGATCCCGGAACAAACATTGGTAAAACATACTGTTTTTCACGTTTTTCGTTTTCATAATTCCATTCGATCAATCCTGTGTAGGACATATGATCTAACATTTTTTGAAGCTTGTCATCTTCAATTCCTGACAACGCCTTTAACTCCTCAAAGGTCTTAGGTTGTCGAATACCCCCAAATTTCAAGGCAAGCTCCGCCTCTTCATCGGTACAAAGAAGTGATACCGCCCAATACTCCGGATCATCCTTTGTAATCTTGTGCAATCCCAATTTAATTGGAATTCTGTCTGTGATCATTTTACCCAATTTCACAATCGGCTCTCTCATAGGTCCGTCAACATTGACGTACTCCGGTCGAAGCGGGTAATGTGGATCTCCCTGTGCTGCCATACTATCCTCTCCTTTTTTCATTAATAATAACAACCTCTCCTCGTGGTATTACCACGTTTTGTTATGATATTAACATAATTATCTCAGTAAGTCTAGTTGTCTCATGTCTAAAAGTACAATCCTTCATGGTTAAATAGCGACTTTTTTACTCGTGGTCATTCCAGAACCCACCCTGTCCACATAACTTCAAATTTAATTCTGTTACAAAAAGGTGCTACACTTCACATAGAAAGCAAGTCATACTCTCAAAAAAGAGGAGATTCTAAAATGAAAAAACTATTCCCAAAGCAAGGTGAAATGGTCCTCCAACAACAAAACAGTAGCCACCATCACTGCGAAGTGTGGCTCTAAAAACTGCAAGAAAATAGATGAATACACAAATTACATTGAATCCTTACCGGATTCCTGCAGCGAAATCAAAGAAACCTGGCAAAGCATAATGAATGAAATAGATAACGCATATAACATTATCATCACCACAGACTGGACTAATTACAAAGCCCAAAAATGGATTCTTTAACATAGATCCGTTAATGAGAAATATTAAAGATTTTGGTATATTGATTTAATTATAGCCCGGCATTTCATCCGGAAATGTCGGGCTATTGATTATCCTTGTCGATTACTGGTTTCCAGCCACCTTTTCCTAGGTTTTCATTGATTCGGTGGCTGGGGCTATGGATTTTCCTTTCCGGTTGCTGGTTTTCAGCCACCTTTTCCTTGGATTCCATTGATTCGGTGGCTGGGGCTATGGATTTTCCTTTCCGGTTGCTGGTTTCCAGCCACCTTTTCTTTAGATTTCCTTGATTCGGTGGCTGAGATTATTGATTCTCCTTGCCGATTACTGATTTCCAGCCACCTTTTCCTTGGTTTTCATTGATTCGGTGGCTGAGATTATTGATTTTCTTTTCCAGTTGCTGATTTCCAGCCACCTTTTCCTTGGTTTTCATTGTTTCGGTGGCTAAGGTTATGGATTTTCCTTTCCGATTACTGGTTTCCAGCCACCTTTTCCTTGGTTTTCATTGATTCGGTGGCTGGGGTCAATGATTTTCCTTAATAATTTCTTATTTCCAACATTCATTTCCATAAATGCATAATAAAAAAGTCCCTGATAATCAAGGACTTTACTTAGCAGGGGTGAAGGGAATCGAACCCCTCTCTGGAGTTTTGGAGACTCTTATTCTACCGATGAACTACACCCCTATTCAATTTTTTAAATTGTATCATACAAAATATAAA
>JAILCP010000049.1 GCA_024680055.1 Lachnospiraceae bacterium
TTCACAGAATAATAGCGATTGCTTACATCAAGGTTAATGCCCGAAAGTGGTGTCTTTGCCTGAGCAAAAACAGGCTCTATGGTTGATAAAAGCAAGGTTAGGATGAAAAGCAAAGTGCTGAATCTGTACTTCATGTTCATATAATGATTCCTCCAATGTAATTATAGTAACATATATTTAGCAAAAATACTTGACAACGGAAAGAGAACGATGTACTCTAACGACAGAGAACAGTGTTCACCGAGTGAGAGAGGAAGATATTACATGCCAAAAGATAAAACAGACAGCCACAACAGAATCATAGAAGCAGCAAGGAAGGAATTTCTTGAATACGGATATAATGATGCCTCGCTGCGACGAATTGCCGCTAATGCAGGAATACAGGTGAGCGGGCTCTACAAGCATTTTTCAAATAAAGAGGAAATGTTTGCGTCCCTGGTGGAACCGGTGATCAGGGAATTTTATGAGCTGTATCACTCCATTGAGGACGGGTATTTTGAGGCAGTGGATGAGATTCAGGGGGACTATTCCTGGGAAGGGGAAGAGGAGACCACGTGCATGATGAAATTTATTTATGATCATCCACAGGAGTTTCAGCTGATTTTGATGCGTTCGCAGGGTACCAAGTATGAGGATTTTGTCCATGAAGTGGCCAAGCTGGAAGAGGAAGTGACCGGTTGGTATATGGAGGAGTTGAAAGGGCAGGGTTGTAAAATCAAGGATGTGGATCCTGTGGAGATGCACCTTTTGACCAGTGCATATGTGGAGGCGGTTTTTCAGCCTATGATACATGGGCTGGATCGGGAAAAGGCCATGCATTATGCAAAGACCTTGCAGGATTTTTATAAACCGGCATGGAAAGAATTTTTTGGTATATAAGAATAATAGTGCTCCACCCACAAGTGGAGCATTTATTAACACTGTTGGTTAGGCAGAACTAACCTCAAAACAAGAAAATGAGAGGAGATTTTAGATGGAAACCAACAAGAACAGCCTTCATTGGCTCTGGAAATTCACAGAGGGAAAACGGGGAACCTATCTTTTGAGCATTGTGCTGGCAATGCTGGGGGTGAGTGCCATGCTTTTTACCTACCTATGTTTGGCGGATCTGATCAGGGAACTGATTGGAGGAAACCGGGACATGGCATTTTATGTCAAAAAGGGAGTGCAGATCGCCATGTTATGGGTGTTACGATACGCGTTTCACGGGCTATCTACCTATACATCCCATAATGCCACCTTCGGGCTTTTGGGATCGGCACGTAAGATGATTTTGAAAAAAATGAATACCATGCCACTTGGGGCGGTGCAAAGCCGATCAAGCGGAGAGTACAAAAACATCATTTGCGATAGGGTGGATCAGATGGAGATTACACTGGCTCATGTGACGCCGGAATTTACCGCAAATATTGTGGGAGCAATCGCCATGTTCATCTACATGATGAGCGTGGACTGGCGCGTGGGACTATGGCAGTTAATTTGCATACCGCCGGGTTTTGTGGCCTTTGCCATTATGATGGCATCAACGCCAAAGTACTATCCCAACACAATTGAAAAGACCAAGGCTTTAAACGCTGTAGCGGTGGAATACATCGGAGGTATCGAGGTAATCAAAGCCTTTGGACAAAGTAAAACCTCCTATGGCAAGTTTGTAAAAGCTGCCAGAGAAGGGGCAAATTGTTTTATTGATTGGATGGAAAAAGAGAATTTTTGGCAGAATTTCGGTATGGCATGTTTTCCGGCCACCATGCTGGGTTTACTGCCCTCCGGTGTAATTTATTGTATGAACGGTAGCCTTTCGGTGGCTGATTTTATTGTGATGATTATTTTATCTTTGGGAACGGTAACTCCCCTTGTAACGGTGTTTTCTTACACCGATGATATTTCCAAAGTGGGAGAGATTGTCAGTGACATTGCGGACATTATGGACGAACCGGATCTGGTTCGCCCGGATGAGGTAAAAGAAGTTCCGGCGGACCACAGTATTGTGATGAAAGATGTGCATTTTACCTATAAAGACAAGGAAGTGCTTCACGGAATCACTATGGAGATGAAGGATGGAACTGTGAATGCTCTGGTGGGACCGTCCGGTTCCGGAAAATCCACCATTGCCAGGTTGATTGCATCTTTGTGGGATGTTAATTCCGGAGAAATTACCATTGGAGGCGTGAACATCAAGGACATGCCACTTGAGGAGTACAACAAGCAGGTGGCCTATGTTTCCCAGGAGAATTACCTTTTTGATCAAACGGTAATGGACAATATCCGCATGGGAAAAGAGGGCGCAACGGATGAGGAAGTGATTGAGGCGGCCAAAAAGTGCGGCTGCCACGATTTTATCCTGTCCTTAGAAAATGGATATGACACGGTGTGCGGTGGCTCGGGCGGCCATTTATCCGGAGGAGAGCGGCAGAGAATCGCCATTGCAAGAGCCATGTTAAAAGATGCGCCAATTGTGATTCTGGATGAGGCCACCAGTTACACAGATCCTGAGAGCGAGGCTGTGATTCAGGAGGCTCTTTCCAAGCTTACTGTTGGCAAAACCCTGATTGTGATTGCCCACCGATTATCCACCATCGCCGATGCGGATTGTATCTTTTTGGTTCACGAAGGACAGGTAGAGGCTTATGGTACACAGCAGGAGCTTTTGGCTTCAAGTCCGCTGTACAAGAGTATGTGGGAGAGCCATATGTCCGTAAGAAAGGAGGAGGCGTAACATGTTTCGTACATTAAAGAAATTCTTTGATTTTTGTGAAGAAAAAGAGAGAAATCAATTTTACCTGTCCATATTTTTAAGTGTGTTCAGCGCCTTTTTTGTGGCTATGCGAATACCGTCCATTTATGTGATTGTTACGGCTATTTCAAAGGGGAACTTAAGTGTAAAAACCGCGTATACTGCAGTGGCAATTATCATTGCCTCCATCTTTTTACAGACCCTTGTCACCATGAAAACCACCATGTTGCAGACAAGAGCGGGCTACAATACTGCATCCCTAAAAAGAATGGAAATTGCAGAGCACTTGCGTTACGTTCCCATGGGATATTTTAACAAGGAAGGCCTTGGCAAAGTGACTTCCATCGCCACCAACACCATGGAAAGCTTATCCGGCATGGCCAGTCGATGTGTCATGATGGTATCCAAAGGAATGATTACCACCTTTGTCATTGTGTTTTCCATGTTTTTCTTTGAGGTAAGGATTGCCACAGTGGCTTTTATCACCATGGTGCTTTACTTACTTGGAACCGAATCTATGATTCGTTTGCAAAAAAGAGATGCGGACAAATTCACAGCGGCGCAAGATGCCATGGTATCCAGAATTCTGGAATATGTGCGGGGCATTGCGGAGATTCGAAATTTTAACCTCTATGGCAAAAACATCACGGACGTGGATCATTCCATAGACAGTTTTTCCCGTTTTAGCACCGGCATGGAAGTGACCTATGAGATTGTAATGTTTTTCTTAAACATATTGAACAAGTTGTCGGGAGTAGTCATGATGATTATGAGTATCGCCTTTTATCTGGATGGCTCTATGAGCCTTGTAAATGCGGTGATGATGATCATTTGCTCCTTTATGATTTTTGAATCCTTAGACCAGGTGGGTGCTTTTAACGGTCTGACCCGCGCCATCGAAAATTGCGTGGACAAGGCAAACGAGGCACTTACTTCACCGACCATGACCATTGAGGGGGATGACGTAATGCCAGGCAGCATGAACCTGTCCATGGAAAATGTGGACTTCTCTTATGGGGACAAAAAAATCATCAACAACGTGTCTTTTACCATTCCGGAAAAAACACAAACCGCCTTTGTGGGTCCGTCCGGCGGTGGCAAAACCACTCTGACCCAGCTTCTTGCCAGATTCTGGGATGTGGACAGCGGAAAAGTACTGCTCGATGGCAAAGATGCAAGGGATTACAGCTACGACAGCCTGATGAAGAATTTTGCCTTCGTATTCCAAAACGTCTACCTCTTTAACGACACCATTGAAAACAACATTCGTTTCGGTAAGCCGGACACAAGCCGGGAAGATGTGATTGCAGCTGCAAAAAGAGCCTGCTGTCATGAGTTCATCATGGAACTTCCGGATGGTTACGATACCATCATTGGCGACGGCGGCGTGAGCCTTTCCGGAGGAGAGCGTCAGCGTATCTCCATTGCAAGAGCTATCATGAAAGATGCGCCAATCATCATTCTGGATGAGGCCACGGCCAATGTGGACCCGGAAAATGAAGAAAAGCTGGTGGAAGCCGTAGAGGCCCTCACCAAAGAAAAAACCATTGTCATGATTGCCCACAGACTCAAAACCGTACGCCACGCAGACCAGATCATGGTCATTGATAAGGGGCAAATTGCAGAGCAGGGTACCCATGAACAATTGCTGGAAAGGGATGGCATCTATAGGAGCTTCATCGAGGAGCGAAGCAGGGCAAATGGTTGGAGAATCAGAAAAGCAAATTAGTAGGATGAACTGGTAGCGTATATTGGTGAAGTGCATCTTGGTGATGCTGATTTGGGTTCCGGGATGACTCTGATTGGGAATTTGGGAAAAGAGTCAACTTGAAGGAGAATCTGGGATGACTCTAATCGACGATTCCAGAAAGGAGTCAACTTGAAGGAGAATCTGGGATGACTCTGATTGGGAATTTGTGGAAGGAGTCAACTTGAAGGTGATTTTGGGATGACTCTAATTGGGAATTCGGGAAAGGAGTCAACTTGAAGGCGAATCTGGGATGACTCTAATTGGGATTCTGTGGAAGGAGTCAATTGAAAGGTGATTCTGGGTTGACTCCAATTGGGAATTTAAGAAAGGAGTCAACTTGAAGGCGAATCTGGGATGACTCTGATTGGGAATTCGAGAAAGAGTCAACTTGAAGGAGAATCTAGGTTGACTCTAATTGGGAATTCGAGAAAAGAGTCAACTTGAAGGTGCATCTGGGTTGACTATAATCGATGATTTCCGAAAAAGAGTCATCTAATCATTTCCAAAAGGGGTGACATTAAAAGAAAAATATACCCACAGTATATGGATAAATAGTAACTAAAGTGATATAATGCATCTACAATAACATATCGAGTTGAAAAACCGGGAGAACGAATGATACAAGAACCACAGGATAAGTCTGCACTTTTGCAGCAGTGTTCTTGTAGCAAAGTTACCCGGTTTTATGCGTTATGCATAAGCCTTTTCAAGAAAAGGAGAAACGAGATATGATGAAAATGAATTTTACCAACGACCAAATAGCATTTGAATATGCGCTCTACATGATAGCATCCAGCTATTTTGCGAAAACAAAATGCATTTCAAAACTAACGGAGAAAAAAATGCTTTTGCAGTACAAGGAGCAAAAGCTGGAACGTCAATATCAGATGGAAGACATCTGTATCGGGTTCATGGAAGATTTTTCGAAGAAGACCCCAAGCCAGCTATTTCATCGACAAATGGAGGTGAAATTAAATAGATGGTCCGGTGGTTTAACGGAAATTATTTTTTATGACAACCGGTACATTGTCGCATTTCAAGGGCTTTATGCCGGAAAGAAATCTAAAATACGATGCAATGTATGGGTAAAAACTTTAAATGAAAAACTAAATGCAAGTTGAAGTATGATGAAAATATAATAGTTCTTAAAAATGCCATATTTGAGGCTTAAAATAGGATATAATCATACTAAAACTACTGGATTTGCTCTATTTTAAAACATGGCAAACAGACAACGGCCTCTGAGTATGTAAAACTAAATGAGACCCCTGCCTAAAAAATGTATGGAATAGCTGCCTGACTAATAGGTGTTATTTTTTTCGTTTTAATAATGCTGGTTTTAAACATACTTCATCGGGTGGTACCAATTGAAGTGAGAGCTCATCCAGTAGTTTTTTGTGTTCTTCTTTTGTCATCAGCTCAAAAGGAGTTTGATTTTCAAAGATTTCACGAACAACACTGTTGATGTGACAGGTGATAAGGTGAATGTCTTCATTATCTAGTTTTCCAAAGACCGTACCTTTTGGGAGAATCTGTCGGATTAGCACATGATTCTTTTCAACACGTCCTTTTTGCCAAGAAGCTTGGGGATCACAGTAGAATAATCGAGTTCTACGAGCACCGTTTTCTGCAAATTCAAGTCTGTGAGCACCCTTGAACTCAACGCCATTGTCTGTGAGGATGACTGGAAACAGCTTTCTAAAAGTATCAATGCCTAAACGGATTGTAAGCATATCAAATACGTTTTGAACACTTTCCTGTGTACCATCTGGCATAAGAAAAATTAGCATAAAGTTTGTTTCTCTGAAACTCATAGTCAATAAGACTTTTCCACTTCCACGTGCACCTTTAACAGTATCCATTTCAACTATTGGAAGATTGGGGTTTGCTTCTACATATGTTTTGAAATCTTCATATGTACGACCTTTGCGGTATTGGTATTCTAATTTTGTCATAACTTTAGGGCCCTCATGACGCTGACGATATTTAACTTTACGAGGTAAATCTATATTTCTAATTTCAAAGGCACAAGAGTCGATGTAATTATAGATAGTCTTCTCGGAAAGGCCGATTTCATCAGCATGAGTGGCAAAGATATGATTGATAGATTGCCCTTTGTTTAATAGAGGTGCTAATAAGTCATTAAGCTCCATAAGTCGTTCTGGAGAAGTTCTTACCCCTTTTCTAGATGAACTTAACAGTTTCAGATATTCAGCATGAGCTGAATGCGCCGTGTAATAGGCGTGAATCTTATTGCATTTCTTTTCGTTAGGGCATCGGGTGCATACATATGGTGGTTTGTTAAGCAAGTCGCAGTGAATTGAGTCGTAGTCTTTGCAGATTTTTCGACAGTCATATTCGCTACAAAACTTACATCTAGATACGTACGAATACATTGTCTCAGTGGGACAGAGATTTCGGTGCAAGCATTTAGGATAGTTTACACAGTCTTTTTTATTAGCCCAGACTCTAACAAAGTGCCTATGACTTTTCACTTCACGGGAAATGGTAGTTGCAGAACGCGAGAGTCTTCTCGAAATATAAGCGAATGACATATCGAGAGTAAGATATTTTTCGATAATGACTCTATCAGATAAAGATAAATGTTTACTCATAGCCTG
>JAILCP010000073.1 GCA_024680055.1 Lachnospiraceae bacterium
AATTACAGCCCCGATGGAGCCGGAATCCACGGTGCTTGAAGAGGTGAAAAAATTGCCCTTGAATTATCGTATCAGCATTTATCTATATTATTACGAGGGATATGGGGTAAAAGAAATTGCAACCCTTCTCGGGAAAAAAGAAAGCGCAGTTTCCAAGTATCTGTCAAGAGGACGAGCAAAATTGAAAAGCGCACTGAGTGATTTTGATGAGAAAGCAATAAGGACAGGTGAGTAAAATGAGTAGAGAAATACAAAAAAGCTATAAAGCATCCATGAACCAACTCTCCTTTGGAACCTATGAGAAAGAGCATATGGTACGTGCAATTATGCATGAGGAAAAAGAGAATGAAGGAGGCTTTCATAAGATGTATAACATGAGAAAGGTTGCAGCTGCAACAGCAGCATGCGTGGTTTTAGTTGGAGGAAGCGTTTTTGCAGCAGGAAAAATTGCAAATATTACAGGTTCAAACAGAATGGGAACCAATACCACGGATTACAGCAAAGTGGAAAGCTATGAAAAAAGGGCGGATTTGAATCTGGCAGATGTTGAGAAATTTACAAACGGCTATCAGTTTTCAAAAATGAATCTGGAAGATATGAAGTCAGAGGACAAAGACGGAAATGTGGTAAAAGAGTATTCGGCCATTAAAATGACCTACGAGAAAAAGGGACAGGAAGAGGTTACCTTAACCGCTATTCCATCCTATGCAGAGGAAAAAGAAGAAAAAACAGCCACAAAGGAAATAAAAAAAGATGGTGTGGTGCTTTCCTACAATGAGGATCAGATGTTGTATCTTCCGGATGGAGAAAAACCAACACAAAAGCAGGCCAAGAGAGAAAAAACAGAGGAACATTTTTACATCAGTTATGGCGGAGACAAGGAAGAAATTCAGACGATAAAAAGTGTAACCTTCAGCATGGACGGAACAAGCTATGAATTGGAAGGAGTTAACGTAGCATTATCTGCACAGGAAATGATTGGCATGGCAGAGGAAATTATTGAAAACAGATAATTGTACTATAAAAGAAGAAAAAGCATGGTGAACTAAGATTCATCATGCTTTTTTTATTGGACACACCACTTGCGATGAGGGAGGAAACATAGTATCATGGTACTAAGGAAATTCTCGCAAAAAATGGAGAGAGGCATTATGAGAAATCTTAAAAACATTATGTTCTACGGGGGATTGACCAAAGAATGTTATGAAGAGATTAAAGAGGATATTAACGAAACCAACCGCAGGGACGTGGATATTTTTAGCATCATGGCAGTATGCACGTTTTCTGTTCTTGCGTTTATTACCGGCATATGGGATATTTCCATAAGCTATAATCATAATATATTTATATTGGCGGCAATTAATTTTATTGTCATCGGAATACTGAATCGCCTCATAGGAAAGTGGCGAAATGTAGGGGCAGATCTAATGGCCATGGTATTTGTGTTTTGCCTTTTGGGAAGCGGAATTGCCATGGATTTACAGACGGGTATAGAGGAACTGGCCGTGGTATTTCCGGTGTTTTTGTTTGCCATTTCCATATTTTTTACCCTGCGGCCATTGAACATCGCCATGATTATTTTAATAAAATGTGCCATCTTTTTGGGCCAGGTTATGGTGTTTCAAACCGGAAAGCTTCGATCGGACAATATTACAGATTGTTTGATTTTTGGATTTAGCAGTATTGTTTGTGGAATGCACGTGGTGGGAATTCGAATTGACCATTTGTATCAGCTTCATAAGAATCAAATTATGATTGAAACCGACATTTTAACAGGTTTGTACAATCGTAGAAAATATGATGAACAGCTTCAGAAGATAAAGAGCGAGGGCGGCGTTTATACCTTGGTGGCCCTTGACGTGGATGGTTTAAAGAAAACCAACGATACTCTGGGACATGCGGCAGGAGATGATTTGTTAAAAGGAGCCGCAGCCTGTATAAAAAAGGTATTTGGCCCTATGGGAGAATGTTTCCGTATCGGTGGAGATGAATTTTTTGTCATTATCAACGATACTGTTACAAGAGATCAGGTGCAGGAAACCTTTGCAGGGGCCTGTGAAAATTACAGAGGAACTTACGTGTCGGAAGTAAGCGTTTCCTATGGAGTGATTAACTCTGTGGAACATCCGGGAACACCGGTGGAGGAAATGGTAATTCTGGCAGATCAGTTATTATATAAAGATAAACAGTCAAAGAAAGGGAAAAGAAGAGAATGAAGATTAGAACAGCCACAGTAGATGACGTTCCACGGTTATTGCAAATCTACACACCTTACGTGGAAGATACTGCCATCACCTTTGAGTACTATGTACCAAGTTACGAGGAATTTAAACACCGCATGGAGGTTATTTTGGAAAAGTATCCCTATCTTGTTATGGAAGATGAGGATGAAACCATTGTGGGATATGCTTATGTATCACCTTTTAACCCGCGAACCGCATACAATTGGGACGTGGAATTGTCCATTTATCTGGATGAAAATTGCAAGGGAAAGGGCTATGGAACCACACTTTATCACACCATTGAGGACATTTTGAAAAAGCAAAATGTAACCAACGTATATGCCTTAGTTGGAGTACCAAGCGGTGAGGAAGATGAATATTTGAATTTCACAAGTAAAAAGTTCCATGAAAAAATGGGCTTTACCGTGGCAGGAACCTACCATCGTTGTGGCCATAAATTTGAGCGCTGGTATGATGTATGTTGTATGGAAAAAATGATTGGAGAACATAAAGAGTACATGGAAGATTTTATCCCTTATACATTTATAGAGGGATAAGGATAGAAATGGGGAAAAGAGTATGAGAGACAGCTCAGAAAACAAACTATACAACGGCGAAGCCATTCGGGGATGTGAACTGAGAGCACGTCAGTTAATGGAAGTTGGAAAAATTGAGGAGGCCATGAGCCTGATTGACAGCGCCTATGAAGAAGCGTCGGAGGA
>JAILCP010000031.1 GCA_024680055.1 Lachnospiraceae bacterium
TAATGGTTGCGGTAGGAGCTTTTGGCTGCGGTTTTTCCGTAATGGTTTTTACCGCAGATAAAAGCTCCTACCGCAACCATTACATCCAAACGTGTAACACAGGGTGTGACACATATCGACACTGTTTTGGGTTGGGATGAATCTGCAGGAGAAGTATCCTATGTACTTTATGAATATGAGGATGCAACTTTTAATAAAGAAACCGCAACTATAGTCACTCAGGGAAGCTGTAGTGGTAACTGTGGTAGCAGACGAGTTTACGTAAAAGATAAAATTCATGAAGGTCACATTTTGCGTTTGGAATTAAAAGCAGATGAGCAGGTGGCTACAAGTAATCCAATCAATGTTTTACCGTCTCCAAACTGGGGAACACCAACCATTTCTTTTAACACCCCGGCCATTAAATGTGATGAAAAAACCGTTTCACTTACAGTAGATTACAGTGATGAGTATGAGAAAATCTTCGGAGATGAGTTTTACTGTGATATCAGCATTTACTCCATTCCGGGAGGATACAATGATGATGAAATCAAAGACAAAGAACTGTGGGAGAGAAATGATGCAATAAGAGTCGGTCAGATCAACCATTCCTGGAAGAAAGAAACCAGAGGAAATCTCACCATTTCATTGTATAAAGAATTAAAAGCCGGAAATACTCTGGTGGCAAAATTGAGACTTCCACATACCGAATGGGAAGGTGAGGAAGAAGATTTCCTTTCTGTATCCATTCCGATTATAGGAGCGGAAGAAGAAGTTCCACAGCCAACGGTTCTTTTATACAATATCAGTAAGGATTCTTCCATGGGAGGAAGCCTTTATGAAATCTGTAAAGAACTGGACGTTCAGATAAAAACAGTTTCACCAAGTGATTTAGGTGAAACCGTGGGTTATCTTGTGGGAAGAAAAGGCTATGAAAAATCACAGGAAGTATATAGCGGCAAAGTGGCCAACACACAGTTTATGCTGATGGATGGCTTTAGCGACGGATTTATGGATACCTTCCTTTTGAGCATGGCAAAACATGGGGTTACCATTGATCATAAGGCGAAAACCACCATGTACAACATAGAATGGCAGTTCCATAAACTGGTGGACGACATTGAAGAAGAACATGAAGAAGTTACCACACTGGTTGCACTTCAGACCTTGGTAAAAGAAGTTGAAAAGGTGGAAAATCCTTCAAAAGAATTGCAGGCGGCATTAAAGAGTGCAAAAGATCTTCTGGCAACAGAGGAACCCGGAACAGAAAATTTGAAAAAAGAACTGGAAGCTTTAAAAGAAGTATATTTAAAGGAAAGGAACCTGGAAGAATTGGCCGGAGATGTGATTTTGAAAGTGACTCCCAATACGGATGGAACCTATCAGGTCAATGCTTCTTTTGACAATGAAACGGAACATACATTGTATAGCTGGAACAACGGAATGCAGGGAAAGGTAATTACAGGGGTTTTAAAAGAGGACTTAAAGGGCCTTGTGGTAAGTCTTACCGACAGCACCAAGCACGGTAAAATCAAAGCCCGCTTTGAAGTGCCTGGAATTCCTTCCATTGGTACAAATGCAACCCAAACAGAAATCACTCTTTCTTTTGCCCAAAAAGAAAATAAACTCAATGCACCAAAAGTGGATAAGATTGTGGCTGTTTTATACGATGCGAAAGGAAATGAAGTAGCAACCAAGGAGAGCAATCAATTGGATGAACTTCATTTTACCGGATTGACAGCAGGACAAACCTATACCGTAAAGGCCTGGGCGGAAAACGTTATTGGCCGAAGTGATAAAGTGGAAGTGGTTGCGGCAACCGGGGAGAAGTCTTCAAGCGGAGGTTCTTACATTGCACCGTCTGCACCGGTGACCCCATCGAAAGCAGATGAGGCAAAAGAGAACATTGATGACCAGGATACACCAAAGAATGACACACCAAGTGTGGTCAAACCGGCGAAGGTGAAAAAACCTGCTGCAAAGGCAGTAAAACATGGACTGAAACTTTCCTGGAAAAAGGTTGAGGGAGCCACCGGATATGAAATCAGATATCGCAAGGTGGGAACCAGAAAATGGTACACCAAAAAGGTAAAGGCAACAGAGGTGTCATTGACAAAACTGACTGCAAAGAGAACCTACAACGTAAAAGTACGTGCCTATGTCACCACTAAGGTGGATGGAAAGGCAAAAACCGTATACGGAAACTACAGTGCAGTAAAAAAAATAAAAACCAAATAAACGTATGGGAAGTCGCCGGAGGGCGGCTTCCTGTATTTTTTGCAATAACATACTTGTAATAATTGTAATGATTGAGTAAAATAATAGTGCGTTTTGATTTAATGAAAGATATTATCTTTCCATTATTTCGTATCTAGTTCCTGTAATGGGAATAAGAACAATGAGAAAATTAAAGACTCTCATTTTTGTTGCGGCCATGGGTTTTATACTCATGGCTTGTAACAAAAGTGAAACAGTTGTAACAACTTTTTCAGAAAATGAGGAGAAAGTTGAAACAAAACAAGAAGAGAAAACGTCCAATATCTATGTGCAAATCGACGGTGCTGTGAAAAAGCCCGGAATTTATGAAGTGGCAAAGGGCAGCAGAGTCTTTCAGGTGGTGGAATTGGCCGGAGGTCTTAAAAAGAATGCCAGCACTTCTTCTGTAAATCAGGCGGCAAGAGTCAAGGACGAACAACAGATTTACATTGCCACTGTGGGAGAAGAGAAGGCCGCTTTGGAACAAAGCACGAAAGAGGAAAGCGGCAAGGTGAATATTAACCTGGCAGACCGGGAGGCGTTGATGACCATTCCCGGAATTGGGGAGTCCAAGGCAGATGCCATTATCAATTATCGGGAAGAAAACGGTAGTTTTCATTCCATTGAGGATTTGATGAAGATTAGCGGAATCAAAGAAGGCGTTTTCAGTAAGATGAAAGATTTAATAACGGTGTAGCAAAGGTGGATTTATGGCAAAAAAGGTGCTAGTGGTTGATGATGAAAAATTAATAGTGAAAGGAATTCGTTTCAGTCTGGAGCAGGACGGCATGGAAGTGGATTGTGCCTATGACGGCGAAGAAGCGTTGCAGAAAGCCAAAGACAATATCTACGATATGATGCTTCTTGATATTATGTTACCGAAGATGAACGGATTTGAGGTATGCCAGGAGGTTCGTCAGTTTTCCGATGTGCCAATTATTATGTTGACTGCAAAGGGTGACGATATGGATAAGATTTTGGGACTGGAATACGGTGCCGATGATTATATCACCAAACCTTTTAACATTCTTGAGGTGAAAGCAAGAATCAAAGCCATTATGAGAAGAACACAGCCAAAAGCCAATGTGGAAGAAGCACCGAAGGTGATTGCGTCCGGAGATCTGAAACTGGATTGCGACGGACGTCAGTTATATATTTTAGATAATGCAGTGAATATTACAGCAAAAGAATTTGATTTGCTGGAGATTTTAGTAAAACATCCCAACAAGGTATACAGCAGAGAACAGCTTTTAAACCTGGTTTGGGGAAAGGACTATCCGGGAGATGAGCGTACGGTGGATGTACATGTGCGTCGTCTTCGTGAAAAGATTGAGCCCAACGCCAGTGAGCCGAAATATGTTCATACAAAATGGGGCGTAGGTTATTACTATAAGGGATAGGTCATAGATAGATTTATGTCATTAAAGCTTAAGAAGAACAAGTGGAAATTTAAAAGTATCAAATTTCGTGTATTTCTGTTAATTCTTATTTTCGGAATCACTCCCATGATGGTAATGCGAATCGGTATTCTTCGAAATTTTGAGCGACGGGAAGTGGAATCCAAAACCACGCAGATTGCCACCCAGGCCAAACTTCTGGCAGCGCAGATTGCGTCTTCCAACTACCTGACCAAGCAAAATTCCGAGGTCATTAACGCAGAAGTTGTACAGCTTTCCGGTTTGTATGACGGCCGTATTATGATTATTGACGAGAACTATGCCATTGTGAAGGACACCTATGATATGGATGAGGGAAAGATTATCACCTCCAATGAAGTGGTAACCTCATTTCAGGGTAAGAGTACCAGCCGGTACGACAGAAAGCTGGGCTACCTTGAGATGACACTCCCGATTACCAATCCAACCACCCAGAAAGTGATGGGTGTTTTTGTCGTTAACATGTCTTCCAACACCATTATGACCAATTATGAATATTACCGTGGTCAGGCGAATATTTTTACCCTGATTTTAGGTATTTTAATTGTGGTTGGTGCAATTGCCTTTTCAGAGCTCCTTGTGGTGCCGCTAAAGAAGTTGCGCTACACCTTGAACCAGCGTAGAAACGGTCTTGCAGATGAGGCGGTGAACACCAAAGGCTGCCAGGAAGTGGAGGATATTGCAGAGGAAATTAACGGATTAATCACCAGTATGAAGGTGCTGGATGAATCCAGACAGGAATTTGTATCCAACGTGTCCCATGAGTTAAAAACTCCGATTACCAGTATGAAGGTTTTGGCGGATTCCCTTTTGGCGCAGGAGGATGCACCTGCAGAACTTTACCGGGAGTTTATGGAAGATATTGCTGCAGAGGTGGAGCGTGAAAGTAAGATCATCAGTGACCTTTTATCCCTTGTAAAAATGGATAAGTCAGCGGCAAAACCGGACATTGCCCTTGTAAATATCAATGAGCTTTTGGAAGTCATCATGAAGCGTATTGAACCTATTGCAAAGACAGCCAACGTGGAACTGGTTTTGGAAAGTTTCCGACCGGTGAGTGCAGAGGTGGATGAAGTGAAGCTTTCATTGGCTTTTTCCAACCTGATTGAAAATGCGGTAAAATATAACAAAGAAGAAGGCGGATGGGTTCGGGTAACCTTAAATGCCGATCATCAATATTTTTATTTAACAGTGGAAGATTCCGGTATCGGTATTCCGGAAGACTCCATCAATCACGTATTTGAGCGATTCTATCGTGTGGATAAATCCCACTCCAGGGAAATTGGAGGAACCGGTCTTGGTCTTGCCATTACCAGAAATTCCATTTTGCTTCACAAAGGTGCCATTAAGGTACACAGCGAGCTGAATGTGGGAACCACTTTTAGCGTAAGAATTCCGTTGAATTACATCAACAATTAAAAGGAGTAGATCAATGAAGAAGTGGAAACATATTTTTTTGCTGTTGCTCCTTGCCTTAACGGTAACCGGATGTAGCAACGGCAACAAAGGGGAAGAAGAGTCCGGCTATTTTATTTATTATTTAAATACCGATGGAACCAAAATTGAGCAGGTTTCCTATAAACCTTCCGCCCAAAAAGGGAAGGCCATGGCCAATGAATTGCTGAAGCAGTTCACCAAGATGCCATCGGACGGAAAACAGACGGCCCTTCCAAGTACGGTAAAAATTAAAAAGCATGTGCTGGAAAAACGCCAACTCACATTATATTTTGACAAAGATGCCTACGAAAAAATGAATTCCACAAGGGAAGTGCTGGCAAGAGCGGCTCTGGTTCGAACCGTGACCCAGTGCCCGGATGTGGAGAGTGTGCTTTACTATGTGGATGACACGCCTCTTCGTAATAAAAGCGGAAACTACGTAGGAGTTATGACTGCAGACACTTTTGTGGAAAATGTGGGGCAGCAGATCAATTCCATCAGCAAGAGAGATTGTACCCTGTATTATGCCAGCAAAGATGGCAAACATCTTGTGAAAAAGGAATTGTCGGTGCATGAAAAGAACAATGTTTCATCAGAAAAAATGGTGATGGAACTTTTAGGGGACAGCGATGTGGAAGGGAAATACCAGTCTGTGATTCCCGCAGAAGCAAAGCTTGTCAGCGTTACCACTGTAGACGGAGTGTGTCTTGTGGTTTTTGATGAGGGATTCTTAAAAGCCAACTACAACATTTCCAACGATGTGGTGATTTATTCCATTGTGGATTCTCTTTGTGAACTTCCAAATGTTTCCAAGGTGCAGATTTCCATCAATGGAGAAACCGGTGTAAAATTCAGAGACTCTATTTCACTGGATGAAGTCTATGAACGAAATTTAGATCTTTTATTAGCCGAATAGAACGGAGGAACAATGGAACAACGTCCAATGGTATGGATGTTTCTTGCCACCATTGTGGGTGTTCTTTTATGGAAACAGTGGATTGTGGGCGGTATGATTACAACCGCCCTTTTTCTTGTCTTTTATCATTTTCACAAAAAGAAAGAAACCTATGCCATTACCTTGGTCCTGATGGCTCTGGGAATGGCACTTGGTTTAATGTCAAGCGCAAACTATCATCAGCGCTACTACAACATCCAAAAAGAAGCCCGGGTCGCTGCAAATCACGGTCAAAAGCTCCAAACCGGAGGCACTGTTTTGCAGGTAAAAGAATCGGAAACATCCATTCAATACAAAATCAAATCCAAAAAGAAATTTTTTATTCAAGTATTCCAATCCAAAAAACAAACAAAACAGTTTTATCAGGTAGGGGACAAGGTGATGATCATAGGTTCTCCAACCTCCTTTTCTCATGCCAAAAATGAGGGTGGTTATGATGAAGTTGCTGTAAGCCACGGGGAGGGTGTGGTTCTGAAATTTTTATCCCCCTACATGAAAAAGATGGGAGCAAATCCTTTTTATGCCTTCCTAAGTAAGGTGCGCCTGCATTATCAAAGCAGTTATTCCGGCCTATCCAAAAACGGGGAAGCAATTCTGAATGCCATGTGTCTTGGGGATAAAAGCCTTCTGTCAGACACCCTGAAGGATGACTTCCAAAGAGCGGGGATGTCCCACATTCTTGCCATTTCCGGCGTTCATGTTTCTGTGGTGGGCATGGCCTTATTCGGTTGGCTTTTAAAACGAAAACTGTATCTTTCTCAATGTGCCCTAGGGGCCTTTTTTGGGGTGAGCTTTTTTGTCCTGTTTTCCGGAAACGGGCAATCTGCCATGCGAGCAGGCATTATGTTTTTTATCTACCTTGGAAGTATTCTTTTAGGCAGCAGCTATGATGGTTTAACCTCCACCGCCTTTGCAGGAATTCTCATTGCTTTATGTTATCCTTATGCCATTTATTCAGCGGCCTTTCAATACTCCTTTGTGGCAGTTGGCAGCGTGTTTTTGGCCATGGAATTATGCATTCATCTATACGAAAAAATCCATCCCCTTCGCAAAACCTTACTTATCAGCTTTTTTATCTATTCTTCCAATTTTATCCTTATGGCTTTTTATCAATATGAAGTCCCGTTGTTTTCCATAATGATCAATTTTCTGGTGTTGCCTCTGGTGTCCCCCATCCTGGCCCTTGGCCTCCTTGGTGGCGGACTGAATTTTGCCTTTTTACTGACTCTTTGTGATGGATTCATTTCTTTTATGTATCTGGTTGCAAGATTTTTTGCAAAAATTCCCCGGGCCACTGTGGTGGTGGGAAAGCCTTCCCCGGTTCTGTGCATCCTCTACATGGCAATTTGGCTGCTGGCCTATGTGTTAGCCTATCAAAAGAAAAAGCTTAGGTTTCTTTTGATTATATTCCTGCCCATGATACTGATTATTTTGAGCCATCAACATCACAATGACGATCTCACCTTCCTTGACGTGGGCCAGGGGGATGGCATTTATGTGGAAACGGATTCCGGCAGGTCTTATATGGTAGATGGTGGCAGTAGCAGTGAAAAACAAATAGGCCGCTATGTTTTGGAACCATTTTTAAAAAGTCGAGGCCGGGGACGTATCCACCTATGGTTTGTGTCCCATTGCGACAAGGACCATATCTCAGGATTACAGGAACTTTTAGAAAATCACTTTCCCATTGATGCCATTTGTTTTACAAGGAATGTGGTTAAAAGTGAGGGCTACAAGTCCATAATCACTTTGGCAAAGGCTAATCATACAAAAATTTTCCATGTGAAAAATGGAACCTTGATTTCAGAAAAATCCTTATCCATCAATACCTTTTCCTGCCCCGGTACCGATGCCAACGATGCCAGCCTTGTTCTTTTATTGCACTTTATAAAAAGTGAGAAAACAGCCCTTCTTGGGGGTGATATTTCTTCAGAAGTGGAAGAAAAGTTTCTTCCATCCATCAAGGAAAGCCTGCAAGGTTCTTTTATCTCTATTATGAAGGCCAATCATCATGGCTCCAAGTTTTCCAATGGCATGGAAACATTGTCAGAGTTAAATCCTTCTCTATTCATTATTTCAGCAGGAAGAAACAATTCCTATGGTCATCCCTCCCCGGAAGTCCTGGAACGGCTGGACAAACTTAAAATAAAACACTGGTGCACAAAAGATGTGGGAGAGATTAGGGTGGATGTGAAATAAGGGTAAAGGATAGTAATCAAATTAAGGGTTAGAACCAGATCCCAGCCACCTAGGAAAGAAAAGAAGAAGAAAAGGTGGCTGGGAAGTGAGGAAATCCAGAGGAAAAGCCAGATCCCAGCCACCTAAGAAAGAAAAGAAGAAGAAAAGGTGGCTGGGAATAGAGAAAATCCAGAGGAAAAGCCAGGTCCCAGCCACCTAAGCAAGAAAAGAAGAAGAAAAGGTGGCTGGGAAGTAATCAAATCAAGGGTTAGAACCAGGCCCCAGCCACCTAAGAAAGAAAAGAAGAAGAAAAGGTGGCTGGGAAGTAATCAAATCAAGGGTTAAAGCCAGGCCCCAGCCACCTAAGAAAAGAAAGAAGAAGAAAAGGTGGCTGGGAAGTGATCAAATCAAGGGTTAGAACCAGATCCCAGCCACCTAGGAAAAGAAAGATGAAGAAAAGGTGGCTGGGAATAGAGGAAATCAAGAGGAAAAGCCAGATCCCAGCCACCTAAGAAAGAAAAGAAGAAGAAAAGGTGGCTGGGAATAGAGGAAATCCAGAGGAAAACCACAGTCAAAGACAATCCATAGTTAAACAAATTAAGAAAGGAATATGATGCTATGTTAAGAAAATCAGATATTTACAATGAAATTGAATACTTAATCAAATTAGAGGAAAAAGTGAAAAAAGAATTGGATAAGCTGAAGAAAAGTGTGCCGGACGAGATGGGGTTAAAAGGAAGGAAACATGGGGAGAAGTATCAGTATTATGTGAGTACAAAGAATGAAAAAGAAAAATATATACGGGAGAAGGATAGAAAGCTGGCACAGGATTTGGCACAGGTGGAGTATTATGAAAAGTTGCTGGATTTGGTAGAGAAGGAGCTAAAAGAAATCCATCAGTTGAAAAGTATTCCAACAAAGAATCTCTATATCGATGCCATGGAGAAATTGACAGTGCCAAAGAGAGCATTAATTACACTTCCGTATGTGACAAATGAAGAGTTTTTGGAAAACTGGAGAAACCAGGAATATAGCAGGAAAGGTTTTGCGGAAGATGCGCCGGAGTACTATTCAAGAAAGGGGTTAAGGGTAAGGTCCAAATCAGAGGTGTTGATTGCAGATCTTCTGGATGAAATGCAGATACCGTTTTTATATGAGAAACCGGTGAAAATAACAGGGATGGGGGTGGTACATCCGGATTTTACGTTGCTGAACTTAAAAGAAAGAAAAGAGGTATATTGGGAACATTTTGGAATGATGGACGATATTGAGTATAGGGAGAAGGCTTATAGAAAGGTAAAAGGTTATGAAGGGGATAAAATCTATCGCGGAATATCCCTGATTACCACGTTTGAGACAAAAAGATATCCCTTAAACACAAAAAGTCTGAAGATGATGCTAAAATATATAAAAAACCAAATGGGTTATCTTGAAAACTCAAATATGGTACAATAGGTTTACTGTTGAGATAAGGAGAGCAAAATGGCATTTCAGAAAAAAGCAAATCCAATTGAGTGTACCAGAGTAATTCATGATTTGATTGCAAAAAAGGAAATCAAACCATGTTATTTGCTGTGTGGAGAAGAGCGCTATTTGGTAAATCAAAATAAAAATAATTTGATGGCTTTTTTGAATCCGGACTTGGATACTATGAATGTGAATCGCTATATTGGTGCGGGAGTAAATGTAAAAGAAGTGATTGATGCGGCGGAAACATTGCCTTTTTTTGCGGAACATCGAATTATCTATATGGAAAACAGCAACCTTTTTAACAGCGGCGGAGATGAGCTGGCGGAGTACATCAAGGAGGCACCGGAAACAACGGTCTTTGTGTTTGTGGAACAAAGTGTGGACGGAAGAAGCAAGCTGGCAAAGACAGTGAAAAAAGAAGGGGTGTACGTGGAATACCTGCATCAGACAGAACAGACTCTGATGGTGTGGTTAAAAGGAAAAGCCAAAAGAGAAGGGAAAAATGTGATGCCAAGCGTATTGTCTGCTTTTATACAACGAGTGGGAGACAATATGCAGCTTTTGGAGCAGGAATTTGATAAGCTTTTGGCCTATTGCCTTGAAAAAGATGAAATCACCATAGCGGATATGAATCAGGTGTGCGTGACCACTTTGGAGGACAAGGTGTTTGAAATGATCGATGCAGTGAGTAAAAAGGATCAAAAGAAAACATTGGCCCTTTATAATGATTTGTTGGCATTAAAGGTGGCGCCGCCAAAGATTTTGGCACTTTTGAATGGGGAATTCAGCAGGCTTTTGACCATGAAGCAATGCTTTGAAAACCGTCTTACCATGGGACAGGTGGCAGACAAAATGGGTGTAAAAGAGTTTGTGGTAAAAGTGCGAATGCCCATACTTGGAAAATATAAAGGGGAAGAGCTGAGACGATGTCTGGAAAAAGGGGTATTGGCAGATCAGCAGTTTAAAGAGGGAAAAATCGCAGATCGACTGGCTGTGGAATTATTATTGATAGAATATACCTCCCATGAAGGGGAAAAGGCTTGACAGAATGGAAGTCGTAGATTATACTAACAAGGTATGTGTACATTAGAACGTCCGTGTCCGGGTCTAATGAAACAAAGAAACTATATCATTTATATAGGAGGTGTTTAAAGTGGCAAACATTAAATCAGCAAAGAAGAGAATCCTTGTAGCAGAAAAGAGACAGGAAAGAAATAAGGCAGCAAAGTCTAAAGTGAAGACTTTTGTAAAGAAAGTAGAAGCAGCAGTTGAAGCTAACGATAAGGCAGCAGCTCAGGCAGCATTGGTTGAAGCAACATCTGTAATCGATAAAGCTACAAAAAAAGGAATTTATCATAAAAATACTTCTGCTAGAAAGATCAGCCGTTTAACAAAGGCTGTTAACAAATTAGCATAATAGTAGATCACAGTGAACTAAGAGGAATCGGAACCGTCATCCGGTTCCTTTTTTATTAAAAACAATTTGAAAAGGTAATAATCCTTAAAAGAATATTTGATTATTTGATGGGAATATAAAAAGATATAATACAGGGCTTGCTTATTTTATCATGGAATAGTAAGCTAGAACTAGACTGTGAAAAGGAAGGGGTAAGTATGGCAGAAGAAAAATTATTTTGTAGCACCGGCGGATGTACCGCAAAGCTTGGTGCAGGTATTTTAAGCAGAGTATTGGAAAGATTGCCAAAGGGAGAGAAGGATCCAAACCTTTTAATCGGATTTGACAGTAAGGATGACGCTGCGGTTTATCAGTTATCAGATGATATTGCAGTGGTTCAGACATTGGATTTCTTTCCACCGATGGTGGAAGATCCGTATACATTTGGAAAGATTGCAGCAACCAATGCATTAAGTGATATTTATGCTATGGGAGGAGAGGTAAAAACCGCTCTGAATATTGTATGCTTTCCGGAGAGCATGGATTTAAATATTCTCGGAGAAATTATGCGAGGCGGTTCCGAGAAGGTGATTGAGGCCGGAGGAACTTTGGCCGGAGGACATTCCATTGCAGATGCAGGAGTGAAATACGGACTTTCCGTTACCGGTGTGGTTCATCCAAGTAAGATTCTTGCAAATAACGCGGTTCAGGAGGGGGATGTTTTAATCCTTACCAAACCACTTGGTGTTGGTATTATCTGCTGCGCAAATCGTGTGGGAGAAGCAAGTGAACTGGCAATGAGCAAGGCAATGGAGTCCATGACCACATTGAATAAATATGCTGCAGAGTGTATTCGTAATTATCCGGTACATGGTTGTACCGATGTAACAGGATTTGGTTTCCTTGGTCATTTGCATGAAATGCTGGATGGAAATGTATCCTGTAATATCTATGCAGATCAGGTGCCGGTATTTGAAGAGGCATTGGGATATGCAGATGACTTTTTATTAACTGCTGCAGGTCAGAGAAACCGTAACTTTGCAGAAGGACGTGTGAAATTTGAAAACGTGGAATTTGCCATGGAGGAAGTTTTATTTGACCCTCAGACATCCGGTGGATTACTCTTTAGTGTAGCAAAAGAAGAAGCGGATGCCTTGATGGAAGATCTTAAGAAAGTGGTTCCGGCAGCAGCGATTGTAGGAGAAATTACAAAGAAAACAGAGACCGAAATTACAATAAAAGCACATAAATAGGAGGAGACAAAATGATTAAGGTGAACGCAATTGGGGATACCTGTCCAATCCCTGTAGTAAAAACAAAAAAGGCAATCAAAGAATTAAACGGAGCAGGCGTGGTAGAAACATCCGTTGATAATGAAATTGCAGTACAGAACTTAACAAAGATGGCCAATAAGAGTGGTTATGCAGTGAAATCCGAAAAGATTTCCAATACCGAATATAAAGTGACCATTACCATCGGAGAAGATCAGGTAGAAACAGCACAGAACGAGACCGAAGAGGCAGAATGCTATGTACCAAGCAACGGAAAGAAGAAAGTTGTAGTTGCGATTGATAAAGATTACATGGGAGAAGGCGGAGAAGAACTTGGTAAGAACCTGTTAAAAGCTTTTATCTATGCAGTAGGACAGCAGGATGAACTTCCAAGCACCATTCTTTTCTACAATGGCGGTGTTCAGGTAACAACCAAAGAATCTCCAATGCTGGATGACTTGAAGTCCATGGAGGCACAGGGGGTTGAAATCCTTTCCTGCGGAACATGTTTGAATTTCTTTGGCCTTACGGAAGAATTAAAGGTTGGAGCAGTAACCAATATGTATGATATTGTTGAGCGTATGGAAGGCGCTGACGTATTGGTGAAACCATAAGGAAGTAGTATGAGAGTTAAAAAAGAACAATTAGTGATATCATTTGCCTCCACAGCCCATGCAATGGCTGTGGAAGCATTTTGTATGGAAAGAGAATTACCGGGACGTTTGATCCCGATACCAAAAGAAATATCTGCAGGCTGTGGCCTGGCATGGAAAGCAAATCCGGAAGACGAACAGGTATTGCTTGACGCTTTTAAGAAGGAAGATATCTCCTATCAGGGAGTTCATAAGGTGGTAATATAGTATGAGAAATTTTATAGGAATTGACATTGGTTCTACCTGCGCCAAGACCATTGTAATGGATGAGCAGGGGAACATCACACAGCGTATTTTACAGCCTACGGGATGGAGCAGCGTGGAAACCGCCAAGAGTATTGCAAAAGAGCTGGCTGAGCGCGGTATTGACGTGGAAAAGGAATACGTGGTAGCAACCGGTTATGGTCGTGTGGCAGTGCCATATGCAGATAAATGTATTACAGAAATCACCTGTCACGGTAGAGGTGGAAGTATTTTGCACGGTGAAAAGGATCTGGTTTTAATCGATATCGGCGGTCAGGATACCAAGATTGTTCAGGTCCAGGATGGCAGTGTGGTAGATTTCCTTATGAACGATAAGTGTGCAGCAGGTACCGGACGTTTTATGGAGGTTATGGCCAATACATTGGCCATGGACGCCAAGGAAATGTGCGAGCTTGCAAGGGAGGGAAAGGATACATCCATCAGTTCCCTTTGTACCGTGTTTGCAGAATCAGAGGTGATCAGTCTGATAGGCCGTGGAGAGAGCAGAGCCAATATTGCTTTTGCCATTATTGATTCCATTGCCAGCAAGGTGGTCAGTCAGGCAGGGCACATCAATCGAAGAAATATGCCGGTTTGTATTACCGGTGGACTTTGCGATTATGAATATTTATGCGAGTCTCTTGGAAAAAAACTTGGAACACAGGTGCTGACAAAAGAGGATGGCCGATATGCAGGAGCCATTGGAGCCGCCAGCTTTGCCCTGGAAAAAGGTAAATAAAATTAATAAATATGTGACGATTCAGCGAAGTTTATTCAAAAGCAAGATTCAAAGTGATATGATAATTCATATCACTTTTGTTTTAGGAGTTGTAATAGATGAGTATAAATACCAGGTTTGAATCCATATTAGACAAGTTTGAGACAGTTAAAATCTTTGTTGCCATAAGGAGAGGGTTGATGGGCATTTTGCCTGTGATTCTGATTGGAGCCTTAACGTTGGCCCTTCGAGAGATTCCGTATCAGCCATACAGGGATTTTTGCAATAATTTTTCCGGGGGGATTATACGTGCTGTTTATGATATGACGTATAATACCACTTTTGGAATGTTATCATTATATTTTACAATCAGTATGAGTTATCAGCTAACCATAATATATGAGATTGAAAGAGTGATATCCAGAGTGGGCTGGTGTGTCAGCTCTTTGATCTGTTATTTTGTGGCAATCGGAATGCCACAGATGGAAAACATGGAACCTCTTGGAGCCAAGGGTATGTTCAGTGCAATTATGGCGGTAACCGTATCTTCTATTTTCCTGAATTATTTATTTAAAAAACTGAATGTGGAAAAAAGTGTTATTACCAGCGTGGAACTGAAAATGGGCCAGGCTTTAAAGCTGCTTTTGCCTATGGCAATTGTAATCGTAGGTTTTATACTGTTAAATCATGTTTTTTGCACTGTTACTCATGAAGCCAACTTTTACAACTGGTTGCATAATGTATTTTCCAACTCCATGAACTCTATTCCATTCAGGTTCCTGAAGGCATTGGCGTTTGTCGTTGCCAGCAGTTTACTTTGGATGCTTGGAATTCATGGTTCAGATGTACTGGAAAGTGTTGCAAAGCAGGCGTTTGTACCGCTGGATGCAGTAACCGGAAACGAGATTTTGACAAGACCGTTTTTGAATAACTTTGTGCTTCTTGGGGGCAGTGGAGCTTCCATTTGTCTGCTTTTTGCATTACTTCTTTTTGCAAAGCACAAACACAGTAAAGGCCTTGCTAAAATGGCCATATTGCCATCCCTGTTTAATATTAATGAGATTTTTGTATACGGATTACCGATTATTTACAATCCGTTTATGTTGATACCGTTTTTGGCGGTGCCGATTATTTGCTTTTTGACCACTTATTTATCTATGGCAGCAGGGTTTGTACCACCGCCACTCTATGAAGTGGAGTGGACAACTCCGATTATTGTAAGCGGTTACCTTACCACCGGTTCTATTGCAGGAAGTGTGATTCAGATTATTAATATTGCTCTTGGAACTTTGATTTATGTTCCTTTTATGCAAATGAATGAGCGTCACGAGGCACAGAATTTACCGAAGGATTGTTTCCGTATGCAGCAGATCCTTATGAAGGCAGAAGAGCGGGGAACAACCGTAAATCTTTCCGTAGACCCTGTTCTTAGCGTAACGGCAAAGGCAATTATGGCTGAGCTGAAGGATGCCATAAGAAATAATGAGATAGAAATGTACTACCAGCCACAGTTTCATGCAGACGGAAGTTGTATTGGAGCGGAGGCGCTTTTACGGTGGAAGGCGGAGCTCGTTGGCTATCTGTACCCGCCACTGATTATTCAGTTGGCATATGAAGGCGGTTTCTTAATGGATTTGGAAAAATGTATTGTAAGAAATTGTCTGAAGGATGCAAGAGACTTTGAGAATTATCCGAATCTGAAGGGAAAGAAAGTCAGTATTAATGTAACGGGAACCACCATTCAGATTGGAGAATTCCAGAAATATTTGTTACAGGAAGCAGAACGTAATCAGATTAAGAATTTAAATATCTGTCTTGAAATTACGGAAAAAACTGCCCTTAGTATGGACAACAACCTTTATGAGGCCTTTGGAAGTTTATGCAATGCAGGCTATACCCTTGCAGTAGATGACTTCTCCATGGGAAGCACCTCCATGAAGTACCTTACAGGAAATTATTTTAAGATTATTAAGCTGGATGGATTTTTGGTTCGTGAGATTGTAAACAATCCAAGATGCTATGAAATCATCAGTCATGTAATTAAATTGTCTGAGTCCATTGATGCTGAAATTATTGCAGAATTTGTTGCCACAGAGGAGATTCGCGATAAGCTTCTTGAGGCAAGATGTAAAATCTTCCAGGGAGGATTATATTCCTTCGCAATCACAAAGGAG
>JAILCP010000035.1 GCA_024680055.1 Lachnospiraceae bacterium
CTTGATCGATTAGCAGAATTGGGTAATGTGGAATTAAAAATGTATCACGTGGAGGATGCAGGAAATGGATTTCACACAAAGGGATATTTGTTTAAAGAAGAGGAAACCTACCGCATCATTATTGGAAGTTCTAATATGACCCAGACTGCGTTGACCACAAATATGGAATGGAATACTGCCATTGTGAGTACACAGCAGGGTGCCATGGCAAAATCCATAGTCAATGAATTTGACATGTTATGGAGTGATTCTGCGGCAAAAGATTATAAGGAAATCAGTGAGTCATATCGCAAACAATATGACCGCAAAAAGCAGATTGATAGCTACCGGAACAGGAAAAACCTATGCATCCGCTTTTGCAATGAAAAATGAGAATCCGAAAAAAGCACTATTTATCGTTCATCGAGAGCTGATTGCAAAGCAGGCAATGAAAAGTTACCGAAAAGTTTTTGGCCAAGGTAAAAAAATGGCTTTACTGTCCGGAAGTTCCAAGGAATACGATGCAGACATATTATTTGCCACAATGAATATGATGGCAAAACAAGAAACCTTTGACTACCTTGAGCAGAATAATATACACTACGACTGGATCTGCATTGACGAAGTGCATAGAGCCGGATCTGAAAGTTACCAAAAGATTATGAAACATTTCAAACCGGATTTTTGGCTTGGAATGACAGCCAGTCCGGAACGAACAGATGGCTTCGATATATTTGAATTGTTCGATCACAATATTGCATATGAAATTCGACTGCAACATGCGTTGAGAGATGATTTACTGTGCCCGTTCCATTATTTTGGAATTACTGACATAGAGGTTGAGGGTGATGTGATTGATAAAGAGACAGAATTACGAAACTTCAATTATTTGGTATCTGACCAGCGTGTAAAACATATTCTTAACTATGCCAATTACTATGGACATAGCGGAGATAGGGTAAAAGGGTTAGTTTTTTGTAGCAGTAAAAAAGAGGCAACGCAGTTGGCAACCAAATTTGCGGAAAAAGGGTACTATGCAAGGGCTCTTGTTGGTGACGACAGCGAAACTGTTCGAGAAGAAAGCATTGATTTACTGGCAAAAGATGTGGATGATCAGGTCATTGAAGGTCACTTAAAAGATATTGAAAATGGCAAGGCAGCAGTCAAAAAGGATGTACCGTTTCTGGATTACATTTTTACCATAGACATTTTTAACGAAGGAGTGGACATTCCTGAAATTAATCAGGTCCTGATGTTGCGAGAGACCCAGTCGCCAATTGTGTTTGTGCAGCAGCTGGGACGAGGCCTTCGAAAGGCAGAGTATAAAGATTACGTAGTTATCATCGATTTTATCGGAAATTATACCAATAACTATATGATTCCGCTGGCGTTGTCCGGAGATCGAAGCTATAACAAGGATTCTATGCGCCGCTATGTGCAGGAGGGAACCCGCATTATTCCAGGCGCATCTACCATACATTTTGACGAAATATCCAGACAGCGGATTTTTAAGTCCATTGATTCTGCAAGAACCAATGACATAAAATTGTTGAAGCAATCCTATGAACAATTGAAATATCGCCTGGGACGAGTCCCGTCTATTCGCGATTTTAAAGAATATGGTTCCATTGACGTAAGCAAGTATTTTGATAAGTGCGGCTCCTATTATGCCTTTTTGGTAAAATACTATGGAAACGATTATAATGTGCGGCTAAATGCAGTGGAAGAGGAAATCATTGAATTTTTATCAAAAAAGGTGACACGCATGAAACGTCCGCACGAATTGCTTTTGTTGCAATTTTTAATAAACCAGGAAAATCGAATGTGGGTATATTTCAAAGCAATTATGCGTGAGGGTTTTCAGCAGAATGTGGATGCAAGAATGGAAGAGTCTGTATATCGTAATCTGACCAATCAATTTGCTAAAGAAGAAGAACGTAAAAAATACTCGCATTGCGTTTTGATTTCTAAGGAAGATGGAAAGTATCAGTTGGATGAAAAGTTCCGTGCAATGCTGATGGCCAATCCAAAGTTTTATGACATGGTGTGCGAGCTGATTGCATATGGCATTGATTTGTGCGAGGAAATATATTCAGATACCTACCGGGATACCAATTTTACCTTGTACCAAAAGTACACTTATGAGGACGTGTGCCGATTACTGAATTGGAAGAAAAACATGAATGCCCAGAATATTGGTGGATATTTTTACGATTCCGAAACCAAAAGTCTGCCGGTGTTTATCAACTACCACAAAGCCGAGGATGCCATTGCCTATGAAGACCGTTTTATCACTTCAGATAAAATGATTGCCTTGTCAAAACATCCACGAAAAATCAATTCCAGCGATGCAGACCATTTCTTTAAAAGAACTGCAGAAGATAAAGAGAATAGGATTTTTCTGTTTGTGAGGAAAAATAAAGATGATAAAGAGGCAAAAGAGTTTTATTTCCTTGGCGAAGTCTATGCACAAGGGGATCCGGTTCC
>JAILCP010000055.1 GCA_024680055.1 Lachnospiraceae bacterium
TTATTCTCCTACTGATTATAATCCGGAGAAGATTTCGATATCTTTGCTGTCAGCTGTTAACTGAACGATTGCTTTCTTAGTCTTAGCTGTTTTTCCAACAGTCATTCCACGTCTCTTTTTCTTTCCGTCAAGATTCATGGTGTTTACAGAAGCAACCTTTGTTCCTGCGAACAATTTTTCAACAGCTTCTTTAATCATAGTTTTGTTAGCTTCCGGATGAACAAGGAATGTGTATTTCTTCTCGCTCATAGCATTCATACTCTTTTCGGTAATAACCGGCTTAAGAATAACGTCATAATATCTAATTGATGCCATTATGCATACACCTCCTCAATCTTAGCTACAGCGTCTTTTGCAAGAACTACTGTCTTATATTTCATAACATCATATACATTTAATGTATTGATCTGTGTTGTCTTAACTGCAGGAATGTTCTGTGCAGATAATACTAAGTTCTGATCATTGTCAGCAAGTACTACTAAAGCACCTTCAACCTTTAAGTTGTTTAAAACTTCCTGGAATTTCTTTGTCTTGATTTCATCAAGTTTTAATTCATCAAGAACGATGAACTTGCTGTCATTTACTTTTGCTGTTAAAGCAGATTTTAATGCAGCTCTCTTTTCCTTCTTGTTAAGTTTGAAGGAGTAATCTCTTGGTGTTGGAGCAAATACAACTCCACCGCCTGTCCACTGCGGAGCTCTGATAGAACCCTGTCTAGCGTGTCCTGTTCCTTTCTGCTTCCATGGCTTTCTTCCACCACCGCTTACTTCGGAACGAGTTTTTGCTTTCTGTGTTCCCTGACGGTTGTTTGCTAACTGCTGAACAACTGCCATATGAACAAGATGCTCGTTTATTTCGACGCCAAAAATAGCATCATTAAGTTCAAGGCTGCCTACTTCAGCGCCTTTCATATTATAAACAGATACGTTTGCCATCTGTGTGTTCCTCCTTTCCTATCAGTGCTATTAAGCCTTTACAGACTCTTTAATTGTTACTAAAGATTTCTTTGGTCCCGGAACAGCACCTTTGATAAGAAGTAAATTCTTTTCAGCATCTACTCTAACTACCTCTAAGTTCTGAACAGTAACCTTTACGCTACCCATATGTCCAGGCATTCCTTTTCCTTTGAATACCTTAGATGGGCTGGAACATGCACCGTTAGATCCCTGATGACGATGGAATTTAGAACCATGTGCCATAGGTCCTCTGTGCTGTCCAAGTCTCTTGATAGCACCCTGGAATCCCTTACCTTTGGAAATTGCAGTTGCGTCAATCTTGTCGCCTTCAGCGAAAACGTCAACTTTGATTTCGTCAGCAAGTTTGTAATCTTGCGCGTTTTCAAGTTTGAATTCACGAACGAATCTCTTTGCGGATACACCTGCTTTTGCAAAGTGACCAGCCTGAGCCTTGTTTACGCCATGTCTGTTTCTGATTTCTTTCTTTCCGTTTGCATCTTTGTTGACAACCTTTTCTTTCTTGTCAGCAAATGCAACCTGTACTGCGCTGTAACCATCGTTATCGACAGTCTTTACCTGAGTAACAACGCATGGACCTGCTTCTAATACAGTAACCGGTACTAAAACGCCGTCTGCATTGAAGATCTGAGTCATTCCGACTTTGGTTCCTAAAATTGCTTTCTTCATTTCTTTTCCTCCTGTTAATCTACAGCGGAACGCCTTTTGGCGTTCATCCTAGAACAGTCGTATAAGTGGAACGTAAGTTACTTCTATACTAAACCAATTCAGGATTTTACCTATTTGTTTTTCATTTTGATATCAATGTATACACCAGCCGGCATCTCTAATCTAGATAATGCATCAACAGTTTTCTGTGTTGGTGTGATGATATCGATAAGTCTCTTATGAGTTCTCTGCTCGAACTGCTCTCTGGAATCTTTATATTTGTGAACAGCACGAAGAATTGTAACTACTTCCTTCTTAGTTGGAAGTGGTACAGGTCCGCTCACCTGTGATCCGGTTTTCTTTACAGTTTCGATAATTTTCTTAGCACTTGCATCTACTAACTGATGCTCATATGCCTTGAGTGTGATTCTCATTACTTGACTTGCCATAAAAAAAGTCGCCTCCTTTTCGCACTTTTTATAATAAGTACAACAAGCGGTGACTGTACACTCTCCCGTGTGTATCACGTATGATCACACGTTGTTTCTGCCTTACGCAGACGTTTCAATTGAGTTACAGTGACTTGTCGCCAGTTTTATAAATTGACATTTGCTCCACGGAAAACCTGCCTGACGTTGATAATGTATTTCGTCGGCAGCAACCTCACGCTTCATCGCTCTTATGCCACAGCAAAATTCAGTATACACGATAAACAATAGGGTTTCAAGCCTTTTTTTAAGAAAATTGTACTTTTAAAGATACAATCCGTAAAACCACTTTTCCCCTTTTTCTATATGCCTATCTGTGCTATAATATCCTCGTTATTATAATAGAAGGAAAAGATTTATTCAATATGTGGATTGCAGATCAATGGAAAGATTACGAAGTAATCGACACAGATAACGGTGAGAAGTTAGAGCGCTGGGGTGACTACTCCCTGGTACGTCCCGACCCACAGGTTATCTGGAACACAGAGAGAAAAGACGGCCGATGGAACCATCCAAACGGTCATTATCATAGAAGCAAACAAGGCGGCGGTTCCTGGGAGTTTTTCGATCTTCCGGAACAATGGTCCATTAACTATAAGGAATTAACCTTCCAGTTAAAGCCTTTCAGTTTTAAACATACCGGGCTTTTCCCGGAGCAGGCAGTGAACTGGGACTGGTGTGCAGAGAAAATCAAGAACGCCAAGAGAGACGTTAAGGTTTTGAACCTTTTTGCCTACACCGGAGGCGCTACCATTTCAGCAGCTAAGGCCGGAGCTCACGTCACACACGTGGATGCCTCCAAGGGAATGGTCACCTGGGCCAAAGAAAACGCCCACTCTTCCGGTCTACAGGAAGCACCTATTCGCTGGCTTGTAGATGACTGCAAGAAATTTGTAGAACGTGAAATCCGTCGTGGCAATCACTACGATGGCATTATTATGGATCCACCTTCCTACGGAAGAGGTCCAAAGGGAGAAATCTGGAAGATTGAAGAATCTATCTTCCCATTTATCCAGCTGTGTACCCAGGTACTTAGCGATGACCCGATTTTCTTCCTTGTGAATTCCTATACCACAGGATTACAACCGGCAGTTCTTACCTATATGTTAAGTACTGCGTTAAAACCTTTTGGCGGCCATGTAGAAAGTGCTGAAATCGGTTTACCTGTTTCCTCAAACGGTTTGGTTCTCCCATGCGGGGCCAGCGGTCGTTGGGAACGTTAATTACGAAATGATGCTTGCTTTAGTATTTCTCTATATATAGAAGAAAAGCCCTTGATGATTCAAGGGCTTTTCTTCTTATACGTGTTCTTCTAATTGTTCAATGTATCATCTTCACATTGTTTCATCGCATGTAACATAATATCTTTACGGGTTACGATACCTATAAATATATTATCATCATCTACAACAGGTACGAAATTCTGATTGATAACCTTGTCCCACAATCCATCCATATTTTCGGTTATGGAGATTGCCTTGTTATCTTTCTTTCGTTTGATCTTGGAAATTGGTATGTCCTCGGCGTCGACAAGCGTCAAGTTCTCTTCACGCTTGATGAACCATAGCAAATCGCCTTCCGTAATGGTTCCAACATATTTCCCTTCTTTTGATATAATCGGAATCGCTGCGTATCCACTATTATCCAGTTTCTCCAATACCTGTCTAAGAGTAGCTTCTGCATTGATACATGCGACCTCAGCCTTTGGCGTAAGAAAAAACAATATATTCATACTTCGGCTCCTTTCGGGGTTTTTGCCCGCATGTCAATTATATCACCTTTGTAGAATCCAATCTATTAAATAAGTGTAAAAACTTAGTTAACAGAGCCTGTCTCCAACCAGGACTTAAATGCATTCTGACAATGTATAAGATCATTTGAAATTGTAAGACCATCCAGTCTATTACCGGCGCTTCCACCGGTAACGCTGTCAGGTTTCTTGATTTACCAAATTCCCAATGGCAGTTGTTCCTTTGGCTCTCGGCTGATGTGGTTGCCGAGTGAAATCAAGGGTCATATCAGGTTGTTTTATAAGGCAAGCTGCTTTCGCAGCAATGACTTTCACTCGAGTGTCAAAAAATTACTATTTCTTTGACCTTTTTAATAATATCACCGTATAAAACACTTGTGAAACACTTTTTCTGTACTTTTTACCACAACCTTTTGGTTGTGACCAATTGACTATTTAAAAACAAAGGGGTATTGTTATAATAGATTTTAAACACAAGGAGATTTTCCTATGAATTTTACTAATTTGGAATACTTTCTGGTAGCTGCAGAGGAAATGAACATCACAAAGGCCTCCCACCGCCTTCACATTTCCCAGCAGGCCTTAAGCAACCATATCACAAAACTGGAAAGCGAGCTGGGGGTACCTCTTTTTGACCGAAATAAAATGTTCAGCCTCACCTACGCCGGTAAAAGGCTGGTGGAAACCTCTCGTTCCATCCTTGACACCAAGGGGCAGTTTCTTGCAGAAGTCAGAGACATTGCAGACAACATCCAGGGTGAGCTGACCATTGGCATCACCCATACCAGAGGCCAGGCCATTTTACCGCTGCTACTCCCATCGTTCCACAAGACTCACCCCGGCATCAGTATTAAAATAGAAGAAGCCAACGCCAACGAACTGGACGAAGACCTGCAAAAAGGTGTTATCGACCTGGTCCTTGGTTTTACTCCCTTTGACTGCCCGGCAGCCTCAGTAACCAAGCTGAGCCCGGACCACCTTTTACTTGTGGTTCCAACCAAAATCATGAAGGCCCACTTCCCAGTCACCTACGAGGAGCAAAAACGAATCTTCTCCACCCGTGTCAACCTTGCCACCTTCAAGGATGACCCTTTTATCCTATTAAAAAAGGGTGACCAGATTCGTTCCATCATGGATTACCACTTCAAACAGGCCCACTTCAACCCGCACATCCTGCTTGAAACCAGTAACATCCAGACCTCCTTTGCCCTGGCCCAAATGGGAATGGGAATCACCGTATACCCTGAGATGTTCCTCCGAAGCATCACCACCTTATCTGCGGATGCCATGGCCCCGGAAGCCGTGGACTGCTTCCCGATTGCCGGAAGCGATGCCACAGATCAGTTTGCGATAGCGCATAATAAGGATCGGTATTTGTCGCAGGCTGCAAAGGATTTTAT
>JAILCP010000059.1 GCA_024680055.1 Lachnospiraceae bacterium
TGAGTATCAAAAGGATGCCCTTTTGTCCTATAAAAAAATGGCACAGCAGGTGTACCTTGACATGATGAGAAATATTCTGCTAAGTGATGTTTACGTGGATGACAGTGGCAAATTACAGATATTATTTCCTTAAATCAGGAACAGAGAATGAGACTTGAAGGGGGGGAAGCACAATGTCTACAGATGACATGTTTGATGAAAACGGGGACGGAAAACTGGATCTGGATGAGCAGAGCGTGATGATGGATTTTTATGAAGAAGATGGCTGGAATCCGGACGAAATCTGGGATTCTTCAAAGAACACATACCATGAAGATCCGAATAAAAACATAAAGTATAAAAAAGCGCCGGTGGTGATTGATGTTAAGCAGGTCAAACGCTTACTTTCGTTCAGTGCTTTCTTGATTATTGTGGCATTATTTGAGATGTTTGTGTTAAAAAGCACGGAACCTTTTGGCGTTCATTTCTTCATTTTTTTAGCCCTTTCGGTGGGCTACTATGTTTCGGTAAAAAAGAAAATGAGGTCTGCCATGTATTATACCAAACTGTTTTTATGTCTTTATTTTCTGGTTATGACATGCCTGGTAATTGAAGGTGGTTATCATTGCAGAATGGAGCATAGATGCGCATATAAACTGTGCAATTCGGCTGCACCCATATTTGGAAAATACTGTAAATTTCATCAGAGTATTTTGGATAAATACGGTACAATCGATGGGGAAACAGAGCAAAAATACTTTGATACCTTGCGCGAAAAAGAAGATTGATTTATTGTTGAACAAAATTGGTACTTATGGTAAAATCAACAAAGTATTGAGATTATGCAGGTGATACCTGTGAAAATAGATTAGGAGATGTAAAGTATGAAACTGGGAATCGTCGGATTACCTAATGTTGGAAAAAGTACATTATTTAACTCATTAACAAAGGCAGGGGCGGAGTCTGCAAACTATCCGTTCTGTACCATTGACCCTAACGTGGGTGTAGTGGCTGTGCCGGATGAGAGATTAAAGAAGCTGGGTGATTTTTATCATTCTAAGAAAGTGACCCCGGCTGTAATAGAATTTGTTGATATTGCAGGATTGGTTAAGGGTGCCAGTAAAGGTGAAGGACTTGGAAACCAGTTCCTTGCAAATATTCGTGAAGTAGATGCAATTGTGCATGTGGTTCGCTGCTTTGAGGACTCTAATATTGTCCATGTAGATGGAAGCATTGATCCTGTGAGAGACATTGAGACCATTAATTTAGAGTTGATTTTTGCGGATTTGGAAGTTCTTGAAAGAAGAATTGCCAAGACTGCAAAGTCTGCAAGAATGGATAAAGAGGCAGCGAAGGAATTACCTGTATTAGAGCGAGTAAAGAAACACCTTGAAGACGGTAAACTGGCTAAGAGTATGGAAATTGAGGACGAAGATGAATTGGCACTTGTGAAGTCCCTCAACTTACTTACTTTTAAACCGGTTATTTTTGCTGCAAATGTGGCAGAAGATAGCCTTTCTGATGATGGAAACAGCAACGAATTTGTAAATAAAGTAAGAGAGTACGCAGCCAACTATGACTGCGAAGTTTTTGTTGTCTGCGCTCAGATTGAGCAGGAGATTGCAGAACTTGATGACGACGAGAAAGCTATGTTCCTAGAGGATCTAGGTCTATCCGAATCCGGACTTGATAAGCTAATTAAGGCCAGCTATAAGCTACTAGGCCTAATCAGCTTCCTAACAAGCGGTGAGGATGAAACACGTGCCTGGACAATTAAGGTGGGAACAAAAGCACCTCAGGCAGCGGGAAAAATTCATACGGATTTCGAACGAGGCTTTATTAAAGCTGAGGTGGTTAATTATCAGGATTTACTGGATCTTGGTGGATTGGCAGCTGCCAAGGAAAAGGGCCTTGTTGGAATAGAAGGCAAAGATTACGTAGTGAAAGATGGAGACGTGATTCTGTTTAGATTTAATGTTTAAATAGTTTGATGTGCACATAAGAGGCTTACGTTTTTGCGTAAGCCTCTTTTTTATATAAAAATATTTTATTACAATTTCATAGTTTTGTTAAAAGAGACTGTAAAGACTTGTGGTTTTATGATTTTTTTGTTAAAAATAGTGGTTGACACTGTATTTTAGAAGTGATAGTATAATGCCTAAGAAAATTGTATAACCAAAACGAACAAATGCATGGACAGGGGCAAAGGTTCTAAATCAGCATACTTCAGAGAGCTGTCGGTTGGTGTGAGACAGTGGTGCCTTTAGAAAGATATCTCCCTCGAGCAGCGGACTGAACGCAGATAACATCTGTAGGTAGGGAAGCCGGTTAGCTTTACCGTTACGAAAAGATACTTGTGTTGGCAGGTAATAAGTGGACTCATCAATCATAGCTAAGGATGAAGTATATGGTTGAGTCAATGAGAGTGGTACCGCGGAGAATTCATAGTCTTCGTCTCTTTTAGAAACTAAAGGAGATGAGGGCTTTTTTTATTACCTCATTCCAACAAAAATCTAGCGTTATTGAAAGTGGAGGAAAGAAAAATGGATTTTAACAAGTACGAAAGACAGTACTATCTTGCACCAAGCAATGAGTATGATTGGGTGAAAAGAGAGTATATCAAAGAGGCGCCAAAGTGGTGTTCCGTGGATTTAAGAGACGGAAATCAGGCCCTTACAATTCCAATGAGTTTGGATGAGAAGTTGGAATTCTTTGATTTACTGGTACAGATCGGATTTAAAGAAATTGAGGTTGGATTTCCGGCAGCTTCGGAAACGGAATACAATTTTCTTAGAAAGTTAATTGAGGAGGACAGGATTCCGGATGATGTAACCATTCAGGTTTTGACCCAGTCAAGGGAACACATCATCAAGAAAACCTTTGAAGCGTTAAAAGGTGTGAAACATGCCATTGTTCACTTATACAATTCCACTTCGGTGGCACAAAGGGAACAGGTATTTAAGAAGTCCAAGGAGGAAATCATTGATATTGCCGTTGAAGGAGCAAAGCTTTTTAACAAGTATGTAAAAGATGCAGAGGGCGAATATCGATTTGAATATTCTCCGGAATCCTTTACCGGAACAGAGCCGGAATATGCGTTGGAAATCTGCAACAGAGTTTTGGATGTGTGGAAACCAACCAAAGATCGAAAGGCCATTATTAATCTTCCGGTAACGGTGGAATTGTCACTGCCTCATATTTATGCAAATCAAATTGAGTATATGCATAAAAATTTAAAGTATCGTGACTGTATTGAGATTTCACTTCATCCTCATAATGACAGAGGCTGTGCGGTGGCAGATGCAGAACTGGGACTCCTTGCAGGGGCCGATCGAATTGAGGGAACCCTTTTTGGCAACGGAGAGCGAACCGGAAATGTGGATGTGATAACGGTGGCCATGAACATGTTCACCCATGGTGTTGACCCCAAACTTGATTTTTCGGATATGTCTTTTTTGGTAGATACCTATCAGCGAGTCACCAGGATGAAAGTAAATGAGAGAAGTCCTTATTCAGGAAAGCTGGTTTTTTGTGCATTCTCAGGATCCCATCAGGATGCCATTGCCAAGGGCATGAAATGCAGGGAAGAGAAAGGAACAAAGATATGGGATGTGCCTTATCTTCCGTTGGATCCAAAGGATGTGGGAAGAACCTATGAAACAGATGTGATTCGGATTAATTCACAGTCGGGAAAAGGAGGAATCGGATACCTTCTGGAACACCGATTCGGTTATGTTTTACCTACGAAAATGCGCACGCAGGTAAGCTACCGAATCAAGCATATTTCCGATGTGGAACACAAGGAATTGTCACCTGCGGAAATTGAAGAGATATTCAGAAAAGAATACATCAATATTGAGACGCCGATGAAACTTGTGAAATTTTATTTTGAAAAGGACGATGAGGATGACATCGTTCACGCAAACATCAAGGTGGAACTTGGTGGCAGGATGAAAGAGTTAAAGGGAAACGGAAACGGACGGTTTGATGCGGTTTCGGATGCATTGCAACAGATGGGAGTTGTTTTTTCGGATTTGACCTATCACGAGCATGCACTTGAAATTGGCACGAAGTCAAGGGCGGCATCTTACGTTGGAATCCAGATGGAAAATGGAAAAGAATATTGGGGTGTAGGCGTACATACCGATATTATCACATCTTCACTGTATGCACTGTTTTCTGCGGTAAACAAAGGTCTTTTGGCAGAACTTACAGATGCGGAAGAAGATGATTAAAAAAGCGTTATTGGAGGAAATATGGATGGAAAAACATATCGTAGTCCTTGGGGGTGACGGTATCGGACCGGAAATCACAACGGAAGCTGTGAAGGTTTTGGATGCCGTGACCTGCCGGTCCGGACATAAATTCACCTATGAATATTTAAAAATCGGAGGCTGCTCCATTGATGAGTATGGCGTTCCGATCACAGAGGATAACCTGAAACGTTTAAAGGAATGTGACAGTGTTTTACTTGGGGCTGTGGGAGGACCTAAGTGGGATGGCTGTCCATCGGAGATACGACCTGAAAAAGCACTTTTAAAGGTTCGAAAAGAATTAAACCTGTTTGCCAATTTAAGGCCAAGCCGTTTGTTTCAGCAGCTTAGTGGTGCTTCGCCGCTAAAGGAAGAAGTGCTGGAAAATGGGATTGATCTGATGATGGTGAGAGAACTTACCGGAGGTATTTACTTTGGAGAGCGATGCACCAAGACAGTGGACGGTGAGGAAGTGGCACAGGATGTGATGAAGTATTCTCATCATGAAATCGAGCGAATCGGCCGGGTTGCTTTTGAAGCTGCCAGAAAAAGAAACAGGAAACTTACCAGTGTAGACAAAGCCAATGTGCTTGATTCTTCCAAGCTGTGGAGAAAGGTCATGCATCAGCTTTCAAAGGAATACGAAGATGTCACCTATGAGGATATGCTGGTGGACAATGCAGCCATGCAGCTTGTGAGAAATCCGGGGCAGTTTGATGTGGTGGTTACAGAGAACATGTTTGGAGATATTTTATCGGATGAATCCAGCATGCTTACCGGTTCCATCGGCATGATGCCATCGGCCTCACTTTCCGGTAACACCCTTGGAATGTACGAACCGATTCACGGCTCGGCTCCGGACATTGCCGGTAAAAATATAGCCAACCCACTGGGAACCATTTTATCTGCGGCCATGATGCTTCGATATTCTTTTTCCATGACAGAAGAGGCAGATGCCATTGAGAAGGCAGTGAATACGGTTTTGAATCAAGGATACAGAACAGCGGATTTAACAAAGGACCCGAACAATTATGTAAGGACAAAGGAAATGGGTTCTCTGGTGGCAGAACAATTAAAGTAAAGGAAAGGACAGGAGCGTATGAGACTTACGGGTGCAGAAATCATAGTAAAAGTATTACTGGAACAAGGAGTTGACTCCATTTTTGGATATCCCGGCGGTGCGGTTCTTAATATATATGACGCGTTATACAAAAACAGTGATAAAATCACACATTACATAACAGCCCATGAGCAGGGAGCGGCCCATGCGGCAGACGGATATGCCAGAGCCACCGGAAAGACCGGCGTGGTACTTGCTACCAGCGGCCCCGGGGCAACCAATCTGGTGACAGGAATTGCCACAGCATTTATGGACAGTATTCCCATGGTGGCAATTACAGGAAATGTAGCCAATTCCCTGATCGGAAAGGATAGCTTTCAGGAAGTATATATTGCAGGAATTGCAATGCCGGTGACAAAACAGACCTTTGTGGTTCGTAAAGTGGAAAAGCTTGCTTTTACCTTAAGAGAAGCGTTCCGACTTGCAAATTCAGGAAGACCCGGACCGGTACTGGTGGACATTCCAAAAGATGTGACATCTGCAGTATATGAGTATGAACCACAGCAACCGTTTTCCAAAAAGGAATACGACTGCGACGAACAACATGCCAAAATAGCTGCGCAATGGATCAATGAAGCAGAAAAGCCGGTGGTTTATTTTGGCGGCGGAGTGAAAAATGCAGGATGTGTACAAGAACTTCGGGAACTGGTGGCCAAAGCCAATATACCGGCGACCCACACCATGATGGGGGCAGGAGTTTTAAAACACGATATGCCCGAAAACCTTGGAATGATTGGAATGCATGGATGTTTTACCGCAAATAAAGCAGTGGATGAGGCAGATCTGGTCATTGCAGTGGGAACAAGGTTCTCCGATCGAGTGGCCTTAAATGCAGAAAAATTTGCCCGCAGAGCCAGGGTGATTCATATGGACATTGATTGCAGTGAAATGGATAAAAATGTGGAATGTGACTTACACGTAATCGGAGATGTAAAAAAAGCTCTGAACTATATGCTTCCTTTGGTGGAGAAAAATCTGCATCCAAAATGGATGAAGCAGATAATGGCATGGAGGATGCAGGATTATTGTCCGGTGGATGATGAAAGTGTAAT